>JBOGYT010000162.1:0-7252 GCA_050696955.1 Solirubrobacteraceae bacterium
CCTGAGCCGCGCGGCGACCCGGCCCGGTAGGCGCCCGCGTCGTGCGCGTCGACCGGCGCGGGCGCGAGCGTCACCGCGGTCCCGCACGCGTCGCAGCGCGCCAGCTCGTAGTCCCCGGGAAGCGCCGGATCGGACCCGGGCACGGTGAGCCACGGCGCCAGCGACTCGCCGCAGGCCGGGCAGCTCGAATCAACCACGGCGTACCTGGCGCTTGCGGGCGCCGCCTGGCAAGGACGCAGGGAGCGTGGCGTGCGAGAGCACGCGAGCGACCGAGGACGCCAGCGGCCCGCCGCAGGCCGGGCAGCTCGAGTCAGACACCGGGTACCTGGCGTACGCGGGCGGCGCCTGGCAAGGACGCAGGAAGCGTGGCGTGCGAGAGCACGCGAGCGACCGAGGACGCCGCCAGGCGCCGATCCGCGACAGCCAGGTCAGCCGCCGCGGTCGTGGAAGTAGAAGCCAGGCAGGGCAGCCCGGGTGATCTGTGCCGTCATGTGCTGCGCGAGCTCGAGGTCGCCCGTCCGCACCGCGAGGTCGTCGAGCGTGACGATGCCGGTCAGCCGGTCGCCGTCGAGCACGGGCAGGCGCCGGATCCCGTGGCGCACCATGAGCTCCGCGGCCTCCTCGACGTTCATGCCGGGCTCGGCCGTGACCACCGGCGAGGAGCTGTGCGGTTCGACCGGATCGGCCGGGTCGCGGCCATCGGTCAGCGCGCCGAGCGCGAGATCGCGGTCGGTCACGAAACCCGCCAGAGCCCCGTTCTCGTCGACGAGGACGACGGAGCCGACGTTGCGTTCGCGCATGAGCTCGGCCACCTGGCGGACCGTCGCGGACGGCGCAGAGGTAACGACACCCTCGGTCATGACGTCACGGATCTCCACCGCCGCAACATACACTTGCGGCCGTGCCCGCCACACCGGAGGAGACGCTCGCCGACGAACATCGCCGGCGCACACCGGCGGCGGTCGCCGCGATCAGCGCAGGGATCCTGAGCCTCCTCGGCACGCTCGTCCTGCTCTCGACGGACAGCGAGTTTCCGAGCGTCCACCTCATACGCGCGCTTGACGAGCGCCTCAAGGTCGATCCGCCGCAGCCCGGGCTCAAGGCGCGCGAGGTCCTCTACATCGACGACAACATCCTCCAGCAGGTCGGCGGAGCGCTCATCGTGGCGCTCACCGCCGCCGCGACCGCCTTCGCGCTGGCGTACCTCTACCGGGCGACGTACGCGCGCCGGCCCGAGATCGGCCGCGCGACGATCATCGTCATCGTGACCGGCGCCGTGCTCGTCGCCGTGCCCGGCCTCGTGAGCGCGATCGCGCTCGCGCTCGAGGCGAACTCCTTCGCCGGCTCCTCGCAGCAGACCGCCGAGGCGGCGCGCGACGTCTTCGGCTCGCCGATCGTCATCGCCGGAGCAGCGCTGAAGGAGCTCGGCGGCCTGATCCTCGGCCTCGGGTTCGTGCTCCTCTCGATCAAGGCGATGAGTGTCGGGCTGCTCACGCGCTTCATGGGCGTGCTCGGGATCATCGTCGGCGTCATCTCGATCATCCCGGTCGGCCGCTCGCTGCCGTTCGTGCAGATGCTGTGGCTCATCGCGCTCGGGATGCTGTTCCTCCACAAGTGGGGCGGCTCGCAGGGCCTGCCGCCGGCGTGGTCGACGGGCGAGGCGCAACCGTGGCCCACCCAGCAGGAGCTGCGCGAGGCGCGGCTGGCGCGGCGCGGGGAGGCGCCGGACGAGCCCGCCGCGCGCCCGGAGCGCAAGGAGAAGCCGAGCGCGTCGTCCGACGGCAAGCCGCGCGGGCGGGTGACCGTCCCGGAGACCCCCGCGCCAGAGGTCCCCCAGCGCCCGGCGCACCCGTCCTCGAAGAAGAAGAAGCGCAAACGCCGCTGAAGATCGGATGTCGGGGTACGCTCCGAGCGATGACCTACGAGGAGGCGTGCGCTCAGCACTCGTGGAACGTGCCGGAGCGCTACAACATCGCCGCGGACGTCTGCGACAAGCACCCGCGCGACAAGCTCGCGATGATCCACGAGGACCCCGACGGCGCGGTGCGCGAGGTGTCGTGGGGCGAGCTGCAGGACATGTCCGATCGCTTCGCGCGGCGGCTCACGGAGAACGGCGTGCGGCGCGGCCACCGGGTCGCGATGTTGCTGCCGGCGACGCCCGAGACGGCGGCGGCGTTCCTCGGCACCTGGAAGACCGGCGCGATCTTGCTGTCGATGTCGATCCTCTACGGGGACGAGGGCGTCAAGCATCGGCTCAACGACTCCCAGGCGGCGGTCGTCGTCACGAACGCCGCCAACCGCTCGCGCGTCGAGGGCATGGCGGAGATCCTCGAGCTCGAGCCCGGCGACCTCGACGACGGCGACACGGACTTCGAGCGCGTCGACACGTCGAGCGAGGACCCGGCGCAGCTGTACTACACGTCGGGCACGACCGGCCTGGCGAAGGGCATCCTGCACGCGCAGCGCTACATCCTCGGTCACGAGGAGTTCGTCTACTCCCACGACGTGCAGGACGGCGAGCGCTTCCACGGCATGGGTGAGTGGGCGTGGGCGGCGGGCATCTGCCCGCTCATCGGCCCGTGGCGGCTCGGCGCCGTGCAGCTCGTGCTCCAGCGCAAGGGCGGCTTCGACCCCCACCAGCAGCTCGATTTCCTGTCGCGCCACAAGGCATCGAACGTCTTCGCGACGCCGACGGCGATCCGCTCGATGATGGGCATCGGCGACGCCGGCACGCGCTACCCGCAGCAGTTCCGCATCGTCTGCTCGGCCGGCGAGCCGCTGAACCCCGAGGCGATCCGCTGGTTCCGCGAGCAGTACGGCGTCACCGTGCTCGACTACTACGGACTCAGCGAGTCCTATCCGCTGTGCGGCAACTTCCCCTTCATGGAGGTCCGCGAGGGCTCGATGGGCAAGCCGATGCCGGGCTGGGAGGTCACGATCCTCGACGAGGACGAGAAGCCCGTGGCGCAGGGCGAGCGCGGCGAGATCTGCCTCAAGGCGCGCTCCAACCCGCACTATCCGCTCGGCTACTGGAACAACGACGCGGCGGGCATCCAGACCTTCGGCGGCGAGTGGTTTCACACGAAGGACGCCGCTTCGATGGATGAGGACGGCTACGTCTGGTACGAGGGGCGCGCCGACGACGTCATCATCTCGGCCGGCTACCGGATCGGGCCGTTCGAGGTCGAGAGCGCGTGCCTCGAGCACCCCGCGGTGGCCGAGGCGGCCGCGGTCGCGTGGCCCGACGAGCGGCGCGGCAACATCGTCAAGGCGTTCGTCGTGCTCGCCGCCGACCACGAGCCCAGCGACGAGCTCGGCAAGGAGATCGGGGCCTTCGTGCGCGAGCACCACTCGGCGTACGCCTATCCCCGGCTCGTCGAGTTCGTCGATGACCTGCCCAAGACGCTGACGGGCAAGATCCGCCGTATCGAGCTGCGCGAGAGGAGCAAGAGCTGATGGCGAGCACCGGCACGACGACGCACGAAGATCTCTCCCGGCGCCTCGAGGAGCTGCTCGAGGTCGACACGTTCCCGCCGCCGGAGGAGTTCGCGCGCGAGGCGCTGCTCTCAGACCCGGCGGTGTACGACACCGACCCGCTCGAGTGGTGGACCGAGCAGGCGAAGGCGCTGGACTGGTTCACCGAGCCGACGGTCGCGCTCGACGACGCCGACCCGCCGTTCTACAAGTGGTTCACCGACGGCACGATCAACGCCTCGTACAACTGCCTGGATCGGCACGTCGAGGCGGGTCGCGGCGACCGCGTCGCGTTTCACTGGCGCGGCGAGGAGGGCGACGAGCGCGACGTCACCTACGCCGAGTTGCACCGCGACGTGCAGCGCTTCGCCAACGCGCTGAAGGATCTCGGGATCGGCCGGGGCGACATCGTCGGGATCTACCTGCCGATGATCCCCGAGGTCGTCGTCGCGATGCTGGCCTGCGCGCGGATCGGCGCGCCGCACAACGTCGTCTTCGGCGGCTTCTCGCCGGAGTCGGTCAAGGAGCGCATGGAGGTCTCCGAGGCCAAGGCGCTCGTCACGGCCGACGGCGCCCGGCGCAAGGGCAAGATCGCCGAGACGAAGCGCAGCGTCGACGAGGTGGGGATGCCGGTGGCGACGACGATCGTCGTGCGCCACGCGCAGATCGAGTGCCCGATGGGCGACGGCGACGTCTTCTACGACGAGATCATGGCGGCGGCCGAGGAAGACTGCCCCGCCGAGGCGCTCGACGCCGAGCACCCGCTGTTCATCCTGTACTCGTCGGGTTCGACGGCCAAGCCGAAGGGGATCCTGCACACGACGGGCGGCTACCTCACTGGCGTCGCCTCGACGCACAAGTACGTCTTCGATCTCAAGCCCGAGACGGACGTCTACTGGTGCTCGGCCGATGTCGGCTGGATCACCGGCCACTCCTACATCGTCTACGGACCGCTCATGAACGGCGCGACGTCGGTCATGTACGAAGGCGCGCCCGACTACCCCGACAAGGACGCCTGGTGGGACCTCTGCGAGCGCTACGGCGTGACGCTCTTCTACACCGCGCCGACGGCGATCCGCGCCTGCATCAAGTGGGGCGAGGAGTACCCCCAGCGCCACGACCTGTCGTCGCTGCGGCTGCTCGGCACGGTCGGTGAGCCGATCAACCCGAAGGCCTGGGTCTGGTACTACCACGTCATCGGCGGCGAGCGCTGTCCGATCGTCGACACCTGGTGGCAGACCGAGACCGGCGCGATCATGATCGCGCCGCTGCCGGGCATCACCCACTGCAAGCCGGGCTCGGCGACCCAGCCGCTGCCGGGCGTCGCGGCGGCGGTGCTCGACGACAGCGGCGAGGAGGTCGAGCGCGAGACGCAGGGCCTCTTGTCGCTGAGCCACCCGTGGCCGTCGATGCTGCGCACGCTGTACGGCGACGACGACCGCTACGTGGAGACGTACTTTCAGAAGTTCGGCCCCGAGACGTACTTCGTCGGCGACGCCTCGCGGCAGGACTCCGACGACTACCTCTGGGTCATCGGGCGCGTCGACGACGTGCTCAACGTGTCCGGCCACCGGATGTCGACCGCCGAGATCGAGTCGGCCGTCGTCTCGCATCCGAAGGTCGCCGAGTGCGCGACGATCGGCCAGGCCGACGAGGACACCGGCCAGTCGGTCTGCTGCTTCGTCACGCTCGAGGGAGATCTCGAGGGCTCCGACGAGCTCGTCGCGGAGATCCGCGAGCACGTCGCGCGCAAGATCGGCAAGCTCGCGCGGCCCAAGCGCATCGTGTGGGCCGACGATCTGCCCAAGACCCGTTCGGGGAAGATCATGCGCCGCCTGCTGCGCGACATCGCCGAGGGCCGCGAGCTCGGCGACGTGACGACGCTGCGCGATCCGGCGGTGATGGCGCAGCTCGAGGGCCGGATCAAGGAGCGCGAGGCCGCGGGCGAGGACTGAGCTTCAGGGCCGAGCCGGCGGCGGCAACGTTCGTCCAGCCGGCGGTGGGCGCAGTTCACTCTACGTTGGCCTTTCCCCGGTGGAAATGAGGCCACCGCGCAGTAAGACAATCCAAGGAGGGATCACGCATGATCGAGGGTCGCACCGAACCGGGGCCCGTGGGGTTGGCCGAGTCGGTCGTGACCAGCGGCTACGCGAGCCTCGTGCTGGATCGGCTTGCCAGGCAGGCATGCGAGCTGGTCGGCGCGGATGCGAGCTGCGTCCTCGTGCGCGACCGCTGGACCCCGGGAACGACGATTGCGGTCGCGGGCTACGGTCGCGACGAGGAGATCGTCGGCGACCGTTTCGGTGAAAGCGGCGACTGGGCAGGCGGGCTCGACTTGAGCAATCCGGTGCATGCAGATTCGCCGGCGGCGAGTCCGGTGGACCAGCCACGACGCGCTCACGTGGCCGTCCCGATCTGCCGCGACGGTGAGGTGTTCGGGGCGCTGACGGCCGGCGCGGCAGCGCGGCGAAGCTTCGGAAACCGCGAGCTGGCCGTTCTCAGCGATATCGCGGCCCTCGCGGGTGCGGCCGTGGCTCACGCCGAGCAGCGCTCCGAGATCCTGCCTCGCGCCCGGGCGCGCGTGTTGGCGCTCGTCAAGGCGATCGACGCGCGCGACGGCTACACGGCGACCCATGCGGACACGGTCGTGCGCCTCAGCCGTGCGCTGGGCCGGCGACTGCGCCTGAGCCCGCTCGATCTACTGGAGCTCGAGCTCGCGGCACTCCTGCACGACCTCGGCAAGCTCGCGATCCCAGATGCGATCCTCAAGAAACCGGCACCGCTCGACCGCGATGAGCAGATCCTCATGCGTCAGCACCCCGAATGGGGGGCGGCCATCCTGACGCATGCGCCCGGGCTTCAGGCCGTCGCGACCATCGTGCGCTGTCACCACGAGTGGTGGGACGGCACCGGCTACCCCAGCCGGCTGGCCGGGAAGCGCATCCCGATAGCAAGCCGCATCGTCGCCATCTGCGACGCCTATGACGCGATGACCTCTGACCGCTGCTACCGCAAGGCGCTGCCCCGGGACTCAGCTCTGGAGGAGATGCGCTCCGCGGCCGGCGCCCAATTCGACCCCACACTGGTCAAGCTGCTACCGGCCATCCTCAAATACTCCGTTAAGAAGTGAAATAGGGCCAAGCGGCTGTGCCGCATTTCTGTGCACACATCGGCGGCCGACGGCGGTAACGTTGCTCTCGCCTGATGAGCACGGACGGCGAACAGTTACTCGGAAACCCCGAGCTGGTCGAGGATGTGCTTGACGGCATCGACGCGTACCTCCGCTCGGTTCCCAGCTTTCGCCGCGCCCACGCGCGCGGCGAAAGCTTTCGCGGGTACTTCACCGCCACGCCGCAGGCAGCCGGCCTGTCGACCGCGGAGCACCTGCAGGGCGATCGCATCGAGACCGTCTCGAACGGCTCGCCGTGCCCGTATGACCCCGACCACTCGTCGCCGAAGAAGGGCTCGCCGATCGGGATCGGCGTGCGCTTCGAGCTGCCGTCGGGCGCCATCGCTGCGCTCGCCGCACTGAGCGTGCCAGCGTTTCCGCCGCGCGACGCACACGACTTCCTCGCGCTGAGCGCGTTCTTCGCCGTCGACGCGCGGGGCCAGCGGCGCGCGTTTCGCTATCGGCTCGTGCCGCGGGCAGGAATCGTCGCGCTGGATCCCGCCGCCCACCGCAGGCTGCCCCCGCAGTACCTCCTCAGCGAGATGAAGACGCGCCTGCAGGACGAGCCGGCCGAGTGGGACCTCGTCTTCCAGATGGCCGAGCCGGGCG
>JBOGYT010000163.1:0-10011 GCA_050696955.1 Solirubrobacteraceae bacterium
TACGAGGCCGAGAGTCCCGACGCGATCCGCGCCCACGCGCGCGCCGCCGTCCTGCCCGTCGACGAGGTCGTCCCCGTCGCCGACACCGTCGTCGTGCGTCCCGACCCAGCGCCCGTCACTGCCTGACCAACAAGCTCAGCTCGCGCCGCGGCGACCCAACCCTGGGCCGACGAGTCGCGGCGCGGACTGCAGCAGCGCTCTCGCGAGCACCCCGCACGGGCATCCACCGTCGGTCGACCAGATCACCGCTCATGTGCGTGAGCAGACGGCGGCCGGCGCAACCGCCTGAGCACGCTGCGACTGCCAACGGCTCCGTCTCGGGAGCCGGCGGTCAGCCCTAGCGGTCGCGCGCCCGGTCGAAATCCGACAGCAGCCGCTCAAGCGCGTCGAGCACGGCGCCAGGAGGAGGCTCTGGCGCCATGACTAGTGGGTGATCGTTATCGCAACCGCCCGACGGCGAGTGCCGGGAAGGCGACGACTGAGAGCAGCCCGGCGGCGATGAGTGCGGCGGCGCCCGCGGGGTCGATGACGCCGAGCTCGAGCCCGATCGCCGTCGCGGCGACGATGAACGGCAGCGACGTGGCTTGCAGGAGCGCGGCGGGCAGGACACGCTCGGCGCCGATCAGCGGCCGGTAGAGCAGCGCGGGCAGGCCGCGGATCAGCAGCAGCGCGGCGAGGAACACGGGGACGGCGGTGAGCGCCGAGCTTGATTGCAGGAGTGCGTCGAGGTCGTAGCGCACGCCGCTGGTGACGAAGAACACCGGGATGAACACGCCGAAGCCGATCGCTTCGAGCTTGGTGCGAAACAGTGGGTGGGTCATCTCGCGGTCCATGTCCACGAGCGTGACGATGGCGCCGGCGAGGAACGCGCCGAGGATGACTTCGAGCCCAAGCTCGGTGGCCAGCGCAGCGAGCCCGATCAGCAGCACGAACGCGCCGCGGATGCGGATCTGCGCCGTCGTGTCCTGCAGCCGGCGCAGCGTCGCCGACAGCGGCCGGAGGCGTTCAGCGCCGGCGATCACCACGCCGACCGCGACGACCACGAGCGTGAGTGAGCCGAGCAGGATCAGCGTCGCGGTCGTGCTGCGCGAGTCCCGCGAGAAGAACAGCGACAGGAGGATGATGGTCGCGAAGTCGGCGATCGTCGCCCCGGCGATGACCAGCTGTCCGAACGCCGATCCGGCCTCGCCGCGGTCTTTGAGGATCGGGATCACGATGCCCAGCGACGTCGCGCTGAGCGCGATCGCGACGAACACGATGTCGTCGATGAGTCCTGCCGCTTTGAGCAGCGCGCCGACAGCGAGCGCGATCGCGAAGCTGACGGCGAATCCCGCGCTCGCGAGCCGTAGCGCCCGTCCGCGCAGCTGGTGAAAGTCGATCTCGAGGCCGGCGAGGAACAGCAAGAACGCCAGGCCGATCACCGACAGCACGGCGACCGGTTCGTCGACCTCGACCCAGCCGAGCACCGACGGCCCGATCACGATGCCCAGCACGATCTCCAGAACGACCGCGGGCAGCCGCACCGACGGCGCCAGGCCGAGCACGAACGGTGCCGTGAACGCGACCGCGCTGACGATCAGCAGGTTGGTGAAGCCGAGTTCCACGATTCACACGAGCTCGGCGTCGCACATGGTCTCGGCGAGCGCGGGTCCGTACCGCCCGAAGCCGCCGTCCAACCGCGACGATCCTGCGGTCCGGTGCGGGCGCCCACGCCCCCATCGCGGCGGGCTAGCCGAAGAGCGGCCGAACGAGTAGGCGTGGTTACCGACATCGACCGCGACGACGCCGTCGGCGGGGACCGTCGGGTTCAATGCGCCGAACACGGCCGCCGAGTTGACGCCGTCGCCGCGGTCGTCGTGGCGCCCGCTCAGGCGTCGGCGCTTTGCATGTTCTTCGTGACCACGTCGATCGTGCGCTGAAGCTCCTCTGTGGGACTGAACTCGACGATCTCCGTGCCGGCATAGAGCACCGGGGTGTGGCCGGGCGGTACGAAGTAGGCGTCCCCGGTCTCGAAGGTTTCCTCGCCGTCGGTGGACTTGAAGCTCACCTTCCCCTTGATCACGTAGCCCCAGTGCTCACACTGGCATTGATTGTCGGGCAGGCCGTCGAAGAACGGGCTCAGGTCGGCGTCCTGTGTATAGGTCTCGAAGGCGACGGTGTAGCCGTCTTCGAACCGCTCGAAATGCCCTTCGTAGCCTTCAACCTCAACGGTCTCCGATGCGCTCTTCCTCGAAGCCTTTGGCATGGTGTCCCTCCCAGATCGATGGTCTGAGACGACCGTAGACCCGCTGCGATAGCGCGGCAAGCGCTCGAGCGCCCCGTTAAGCAAGTCGTTAGACGACCTCGCAAACCACACCTCCCTCGACGCCGGCGAGCAACGCGCGTGCCAGAACCCTCTCGTCGGTCGACACCTCAGCAGTCCGCGGCGAACCGTCGCGCCTGGCGGTGGACCAAGAAGACGCATGCTGCCCTTGGGCCGAAGTTCGATCGCGTATGTGAACACGGCGCCCGTCCCCGTCTCGTCGGGCTGGACCGCTCGTCCACCGCTGACACCTCCGATCGTGCCCGTGCCCGCGAAGCGGTAGGAGACGCCCGGATGCACCGCTGTCACCACGGTGTCGGCGGCGTAATCGCGGCCGGAGGATCGGACGACCTCGTGGCCCTTGTGCCCATCGCTGGCCCACCAGGCGGATCGGACGTCATCTCGCGAAGCCCCTTGCGCCACTGCAGGTCGAGCGCGTCGTCGGCGATCGCGTCCCAGACCGCTTCCGGTGACTTGTCAACGACACCCTGCTCGGAGGCAAGGGCGACGATGTGCTCAACGGCGACGCCTTCGAGCCTCCAGGGGCGGCTTCGTCGGACGTCTGCAACGGTCAGCAGGGCATCGATCTCGTCTTCCCAGAACACGTGCGAACACGAAAACCAGATCGAAGGTGCCTTCGAGGAGGCGTGAGGCAGGCCTTCGATCATCCGTCGGAGAGGTCTCGGCTCGAATCCCGCACTGTCGGTGGTGCGGGGGTTAGGCGCCGGGCTGGCGACGGCGGTGTTCAGGCTGCGATCTGCAGGCCGCCGGGGGTTCGGACGGCCCCCGCTGAAAGCGCGATGGCTTCGAGCAGGCTGGCGGCGATGAATCGTCGTGATCGGCTGTCGAGATCCAGGATCGCAGCGGCCGCTTGGTGGCGCGTGATTCGCCGTTGATCGCGAAGTCGGACGAGCGCATCGGCGAGTCGTGCTCGTTGCACGGGCGTGTCGACCTGTTCGGCCACGGCGACGAGCGCGCCCACGTCCCAGTCCGGATCGTCGTCGGCCATCGCCTCGCGCAGATGTTGAAGCTCGGGGCCGATCAGCCTGGGCAGCGCGACGAGCAGCGAGATGTCGACTGCGGGGAGGTCAAACATGCCGTCCCACAGCTCGTCAAGCGCGTCATCAGAACGTCCGGCGATGTCGAGCGCAGCGTCGCGCGCGAGCAGCGCGACATGGGCACGTGCGAGCTGAGCCTCCGACGGACCGCGCTGTTGTCCACAGCAGCGCTTGACCTTGCGTCCTGAGCCGCAAGAACAGGGGTCGTTGCGTCCGAGGCCCGGCATCGCCACTCCCGTGATCGAAGACTGACGACCAGCCTGCCATGGACACCGGTCAGAAAAGCGACCAACGCACTCGTCACCGCGACGAGCGCTCCGATCCCGAGCGTGCCGACCTGCGCGAACACGAGCACTATGAAGCGCCGCTGCGCGCCGGGGCGTAGCGTCTTGCGCGGCGATCGCGCCGCACGCTCCTGAGCGGCATCGATCGCTGGTCATCTCCGGCTGACGTTCGGCCTACTGGGTCACTTCAGGCGTCGCGGTCGGGCCGCTGCAAGCCGTCGCGCCCGTCCTCGGTGCTCGACTGGATGCGCGCTGACCACGGCGACCGCTGACGTATCATGTGGCCGAGGAGTAAGAGATGGGACCCAAGCAGGCAAGCCCGCTGCGCGCTGCGCTCCAGCCGGCGGCGCTGAGAGCGGCACTGAAGCCTCGTCGACCGGTCTTCCGGGATCCCTGGGATTCGCCGGTCGACATATTCGTCTGCTACCTGGCCGTCGGCGTTATCGGTCCGCTGCTGCTGTTCTGCGGAGCCGAGGCCATGAGCTTGGTCTTCGGCGTGGACTCGCGGTGGCCCCTTGGTCTGTTCATGGCCGCAAGCCTGGTCGGCGCTGCTGGTTTTATGACCATCGTCGGGCGCGAGCGCACGAGCCTGTCAGTCGATGTCGTGGCCATCGCGGCCTGGGTCCTCCTCGGCGTCGTGGTTGCGCCGCTCCTCGGACTAGCCGTCTCGCCGGGGGCAGCACTCGCCAGCTACGGCGTCTTGCTGCTGATCATCTTGTTGTTCGTTCGTCGCTTCGGGTATTGGGAGAGCGATTTTCGCCGTAGCTTGAGCTGGCCGGTCACGTGGAGCTTGCTGGCGCTGTTGTTTGCCTGCAGCTCGCACCAGCTGATCTTCTACTCATAGCCCGCCATGGCATCGCGTTCCGCGCGAGCCCGAAAGCGGGCGTACCGTCCACGGGAGGCGGCGCAGCGTCGCAGATCCTCCCGGCTTGTGGAGCGCCCGGATCGTGCGTGAGTGGTGCCGCGGGCACCTACCGCCGCTGCGACAAGCAGCAGCCGCGCGAGGCCGGTTAGCCGCTGTCCCAGTCGACGATCCACATCGGACACACATAGAGGAGGAGCCGCCCAAGCGCGCTGGAATGCGCGACGAGCTGCACTCTCGATGCGGGCCCGCGCCGTGCACCTCGGGATCGTCAACCCGGAACGCAGGCGCCTCCTCGAGGCCCGGGGCAGAGATGCTTAGCCGGACCGTACGAGCTGCATCGGCACGATCGTGTAGGCGCAGGTCCCGCTTGCCACCGCGGGGTCGCTTGCGCCGATGGCTCGGGCGGCCTGCTCGTTCGAGATCGAGGAGCCCCCGCCCCCAGGGATCCTCGGGATCGAGCACGGGGCCGAAGGCCACCGCTACGTCGCGCTTCAATGGGTCCTGCCAGCGGGCGACATGACGCTGCATCGCGTCGGCCTCCGCCGTTGTCGGCACAGAGTTCGACTGTGGGGCGCAGCACCGTTCCGTCTGCTCGTCGCCAGGTCGTGGTGACGATCGCCGAGCGGCCGGTGGCGATCAGCGCGATGTTGTCGTGAGCAGCGACGGTCTGGGTGATGCGAGGCGCGGAGGCGACTCCGGCGCGGACTCGTACACGTACGACGCCGTCGGGCACCAGCGCAACACCTGCGACTCGCTCCAGTAGCCCCTGAGATGCGATCGCCGTTGAGCTTGTCGCGGCCCCGCGGGGCCCCGCGCTGGGATTCGGGTTGATCGCAACGGCGACCTGCGCCGGGCGACGGCGATGACCCGCGATGTCGGCGGCGAGCAGCCTGAGCGCCCGAGCACGCACTTGCGGCCGGCCCGCTGTGCGCCGGAATCTCGGCGCGCTCCAGGCGCGTGCGCTCCGCGAACTCGCTTGCCCGAGAGATCAAGCTGCGCAACGGCCGTCTCGGGGCTGCGCTGCGGCGAGCGCGCCGAAGGCAGAGTCGCGCGACATCGATCAAGCGCGATGGCGTGGCGCCTGAGGACCCGTGCCGCGATGCCACGCCGGGCGTGAAGGACATCGCTGGCCGTTGCGTGATCGAGCCGACGCGCTTCGACGCCGGCGAGCTCGACCGCGCTGCGCATGCGATGACTGAAGTGCTCAGACACTACGCACCAGATCGTCCCGGGCATCTCGAGACTTGAGAGCGACGAGGCCGTCGAGACGCCCCGAACCATGCGGGCTGACGCTCGGCGCGAGAATGCGCGCTGCGCCGGTCGCTAGGTCTTTTTGGGTGCTTTGAGGGTGAGCGTGGTGGTGGTGGTCTTGCCGGCGAGCGTGGCGGTGACCTTGAAGCGCAGCTTCTTGGCTCTGTTGAGCGCTTTGAGGTGCTTGCGCGAGAGCTTGTACTTCACCTTGACCCTGGTGGTGCTGGGGGCGGTGAAGGACCTGGTCGCGAGCTTCATGAATCGCTTCTTGGCGCCGATCTTGACCTTCGTTGCGCTCTTGAGTCTGATCGTGCCGCTCGCGAGCGCGGGCGCGACGAAGCGATAGGTGAAGCGGCCCGTCTTCGCGACGCGCAGGCTCTTCGGTGACGTCGCGAAGACAACCCCATCGGCCGGTGGCGGCGTGAGCGTCGTCGCGGGCTCGACGTCGGCCTGCAGCAGCACGTGGCCGGCCATGACCGTCCCGTAGCCGGCGGTGCGTTCCTCGCCGGGGACGTAGGCGGGGAACATGCCGGCCACGAGGCCGCCGAAGCCGCCGTCGTTGCTGGCGTGCGCCGGCATGGGAACGCCGGCATCCAGCACCGACAGCGCGAGGACGTCGTAGTTGACGATCCCGGTCTGCGGATCGGTCTCGTGCTTGACCGGGATGTCAACGGTCAGGGTGCTCGTCGCGTTTGCCGCCGGGGTGAAGACGGGTCCGTGACCGGCGGGAAAGCAGCACGCCGGATCGCTGAGGCTGCCCGGATGGCGCGTGAGGCGAAGCGCGACGACCTGCATGCGACCCGTCACGGCACCGACCTTGACGCGGACGCGCTTGACGATCCCGCCGCCGAAGGGAACGACGGCGCTCTCAGCACCCTGCAGGCTGCCGGTGCTCCACCACGTACAGCTCGCGAACGACTGATACGGAAAGCCCGTCCCGGCGATCACGGCCGGGTCGAAGAACCCGGTCTCGCACGTCCTGGCGTTGTTCGCCGGCCGCGAAAGGTCGGCTCCGACCGTGTCGGCCGTCGCGCCGCCGGTCAGCGCAAGCAAGAGCGCAAGAGTGATGCAGCCCGTGAGCGCAGATCGCACGGTCGCTGCTTCGCCACGCCCCGCTCGATCCTGAACCGATCACGGGATCATTGGACGCCTGATCGACCACCCAGCGCCCGCTGTCCAGCTGCGCATCATCGAACGGCGCGTCATTGCGCGCCGCAAGACCAGTCGACACGGCGCATCGCGCGCGAGCGGAGCCGGCGCTTGCGCTCGGCGCGACAAGGCGCACTGTCGCGGGGCGCCTTGAGCGGCACGACGTGAGCTGGTCGCGCGGGTTCTAGGCGGCGTGTGCGCCGGCGCGTAGTGCGGCTGCGGCTGCGGCGTTGAGATCGGTGCCTTGCGGCGCGGCGGTTCGTTGCTCGAGCTCGTGCGGTGTGTCGGGGTCGACGGCGACGTAGAGGCGCACTTCGGTGCCGTCGTCGGGGCGGGCGGCGGCCAGTGTCTCGGTTTCGTCGAGGAGGCGGTCGAGTTCGTCGGAGGTGATCTCCTCGTCGTGCTGCATGGCTACATCATCCTCGTCGAGCGGTCGCGGTGGTACGACGAGAAACGGAAAGCGACCAGGGCGTCCGACATGCGCGAACTCGTACCCGCAAGGCGAAGTGACCTGGATTGCCGACAGCTGGCCGCGACATCCAAACTGACCGCGGCCTTGCGCTCGTAGCGCTTCGCGCGAGCAGGCGCGCTGTGTGACGGCTCGCGGAGCGCTTGGTGACGCGTGAGCATCAGCCCACGCTGCTGAACGTACGTCACTCCGCGGCCGAGCATCCGGATGTATTTCGACGGCCCCGTGCCGGATCTCTCGTTCGAAGCCGGGGCCATGTGCTCTGCACCCGGCGCGACACGAACAGGAGGAATCATGAAGACGAAGCTCATCCGCATGCGCGGCATCCCGGCGCTGGCGCTCGTGGGAGCCCTGGCGGTGGTTGGGGTCGGCTATGCCGCGATCCCAGGCCCCGACGGCGTGATCCACAGCTGCTACAACGCGAGTTCCAATCCATCCGGCCAGCTGCGCGTCATCGATGCGGACGCCGGCCAGAAGTGCGCTAAGAACGAGAAGGTGCTGGATTTCAACCAGCGTGGACCGCGGGGCGAGAAGGGCGAGAAGGGCGACAAGGGCGATCCCTGCCTGTCCAGCGACGCGGCGTGCATCGGACCTCGTGGCCCGCAGGGCGACAAGGGCGATCAGGGGGAGAAGGGCGACAAGGGCGATCCAGGCCCCGCGGTGGCTCCCGCGTACCACATGACCTACGTCGCAGGCGATGTCGGCCTGCCGCATCGCGACACCGTGACGCTCGCTCAGCTGACGCTGCCGGCCGGACGCTGGGCGGTCAGCGCGCCGTTGACGTTGAATAACTTCGACGAGGACTACCAGGGATGGTCGTGCCGATTCGACGGTGCCGACTTCGTGGGGCTCGCCGGTATCGGCGCGGGCTTCACCCCGAACTCCCCGGCGCAGCCCTCGGAGGGGTGGACCGAAACCATCGTCGCGACAACGACGTTGTCCGGCGCGACCACGATCCGGCTGAGCTGCAACGGCTTCAACCTCGGAGTCGTAGGCACCGTCCAGGCGATCGCGATTCAGTAACGCCGTACTCGCAGCAGCCTGGCCGCATCAAACGCCGTCGGACCGGGCTCCCGCTCGGTCCGACCGCGCGCGGCCTGCCTTTGCAGATGTCATTCGCCACCGGCGACCCGCACGCGCCAAGCGTCGGATACACCACCGCCGCGATCGAGCGTGTTCGCACGATCGTCGACAAGGCCGCGGACGTGATCGATACCGCGTAACCGCCCGAGCGTGTCGCATTGCGCCACACGCGGACACCGCCGGCGCTTGTGGATCGCGCGAAAAACCGCACTGCGCGAGTCGTGAGTTCAGGGCCGGGGCTGCTCCTCGGGCCTCGGAATCCGAGCGATCTGGGCGTCCGCGCTGGAGTCGGTCCAGCCCGCCGCGTGCGGTGCCGCGCCGTGCGGGCCGCGTCAGCGGTCGGCTGGCAAATCCGGCTGCTCAAGCTGACCACTGCTTGCGCCGATGAGGGTGACACGAGGCGGACGGGCCGCCACCGCAACGTCACAAGGGGACACATGCAGCCGCACTCAAGCCGGCGTGGACGCAACGCGCCCGCGCTCACCCGCGTCGCCATCAGGCACCCCTGGGCGGTGCTCTCGGCTTGGCTCGTGGTCGCGGCGGTGCTCGGGGTCGTTGGGCTCGGCATCGAGGGCCGGCTCTCACCGAGCGTGCTGCAGGTCTCGGACTCCGAGTCGGCGCGCGCCCGCGTTCTGATCGGTGGCAACTTCGGCGATTCGGCCACCGTGCCGGTCCTGCTTCGCGGTCCCCGGGCGGCGGTCAAGACGCAGGGCAAGGCGATCGCGAAGCGGCTCGCCCGGCGGCCCGGCGTGCGGGTGCTCAGCCCATGGTCGGCCTCGTCGGGACGCAGCGCCCTGCGTCCGTCCGGCGACCGCGCGTTGCTGCTGCTTTCGATCTCGGGATCGCGCGAGCAGATCGCGCGGCGCAGCGCAGCGGCGCAGCGGCTCGTCGCCGACCAGACGTCAACTCCGGTGCGCGCCACGGTCACCGGGATGCCGCTGCTGTCGAGCGAAGGCACACGTCGGTCGCTGTCGGCCATCCATCGCGCCGAGCTGATCGCCCTCCCGCTGCTCTTCATCGCGCTGCTGCTCGTCTTTCAGTCGCTCGCCGCCGCGGCGATTCCGGCGGCATTCGGCGCGGCCACGATCGCATCGTCCACCGGGCTGCTCTCGCTGCTCGCCGGCATCGTCGAGCTGGACGCGTTCGCGCTGGCGATCTCCTGCATGGTCGGTCTTGCGCTTGCCGTCGACTACTCGCTGCTGCTCGTCTCCCGGGTGCGCGAGGAGGTCGACGAGCAGCGGGGCGGAGACGTCCGCGCTGCCGTCGCCCGAGCCGTAGCGCCGACGACCCGCACGGTGGCAGTCGCCGCCGCGGCGATCGTCGTGGCGATGGCGGTCGCCGCCATCGCTTCGCCGGGGACGGGTCTGCTGGCGGCCGCGTTCGGCGTCAGCGTCGTGGCCGTCGTGTCGGCCGTCACGGCGATGCTCGTCGTACCAGCCTTCCTCGTCTTGGCCGGCCAGAGCCTCGGCCGCGGAGCACCGACGAGCGCCGCGGCCGGCGGCGTGAGCGCGACGGTCGCCCGAGCCGCGATGCGCCGCCCGCTGCTCGGC
>JBOGYT010000164.1:0-4087 GCA_050696955.1 Solirubrobacteraceae bacterium
CAGGCCGGTGATCCAGGCGTCGGCGCCCGCCAGCGCGCGCTCGAGCGCGGCGACCTTGTCGGCGCCGCAGCAGTGCTAGGGGCCGGACCAGTCCCCGCCCACCCCGCTCGCGTCCTCGACGTCGATCCGCACGCCGAAGCGCTGCTCGAACGCGCGCCACGTCGCGAGCGTCTCGGCGAACAGCACGCCCGTGTCGATCGTCACGACGCGAACGTGCGGCGCGATCTCGAGCAGCTCGTCGAGGATCACCGACTCCTCCTTCTGGAATGAGCACAGGAAGACGAGCCGCTCGTGAGCGGCCGCCCGTTGCAGGGTCTGCGTCAGCGACCCCGCGAGCGTCTCTACACCGCGCACTCGCCCTCGCCCCGCACGACCTGGAAGGGAACGTCCTTGGTCCAGTCGATGAAGAGGTTCATCGACTCCAGGCCGAACTCGGCCGGCAGGGAGAGGTCGCGGACCGTGTCCTCGAACGCCGTGGCGCCGACGCGGCCGGCGAAGTCGTTGAAGACCTCGCCCTCGTCGCGCTCGGCCTCGTAGAAGCGCAGCCAGCGCTCGACGGCGTCGGGGATTCGCTTCGCCGGCAGGCGCACCTTCAGCCGCTGGCCGTAGACGATCTCGCCGCCCTCGAAGTTGCCGGCGATGTGCGCGACGTAGGCCGGGATCGTGTGCTCGCCGACCTTGATCGACGCGCCGTAGAAGCCGATGTTCGCGATGTGGTGCTGGCTGCAGCCGTTCGGGCAGCCGCTCATCTTGACGTGGATCGCACGCGTCAGCGGATCGCTGATCTTCATCTCCTCGAGACGCTTCTGCACGGCGCCGTTGAGGCCCATAGAGGAGGTGATGCCGAGCTTGCAGGAGTCGGTGCCCGGGCACGAGACGACGTCGGTGACCGTGTCCGGGCCCGCCTCGCCGAGTCCGAGCGCGGACAGCGCCTGCCAGACCTCGTAGACCATCTCGTCGCGCACCCAGCGCAGGAGGAAGTTCTGGTGCACGGTCGTGCGCATGTAGCCGCCCGAGTACGTGCGCATGATGTCGGCGATGCCGCGGAACTGCTCGGGGGTGAGGTCGCCGCGCGTCACCTTGACGTGGATCGTGCTGAAGCCCGCCTGCTTCTGGGGCGCCACGTTGTCGGTGCGGAACTGCTCGAACGCGCTCACGTCACCGTTCGGGCTGGCGTAGATCTCCGGGGCCGGCGGGGCGCAGGCCTCCTCGTCGTCCCGCCAGCTCAGGCCCTCGACGTCGAAGTCGCGCTCGTCGACCCAGTCGCCCTCGAGCTCCTCCTCGACCATGTCGCGGAACGCATCGATGCCGATCTTGTCGATCAGCACCTTGATGCGCGCCCGAGCGCGGTTGACGCGCAGGAACTCCTGGCGATCGAAGATGCGCAAGCACGCCTCGGCGACCTTCAGGTACTCGCCGTCGTCGAGGCCGACGAAGTCATAGAGCGTCGGCGCGACGCGCGGCATGATCGACGTGCCGCCGCCGACGCGCACCTCGCAGCCCCGCTCGCCGTCCTCGTTGACCTTGGCGATGAACGCGATGTCGTGGATGCCCGTCAGCGCGCGGTCGGCGGGCGCTCCGTTGAAGGCGGTCTTGATCTTGCGCGGCATGAGCTGCGTCGTCGGGTGGCGCACGAAGTAGCGCACGTAGGCGCCCGCGTAGGGCGTCATGTCGAACGGCTCGTCGTCGCACACGCCGGCCCACGGATCGCCGGTGACGTTGCGCACGGTGTTGCCGCAGCCCTCGCGGGAGGACAGGCCGGAGTCCGACAGCTCGCGGATCGCCTGGGCCGCGTCGGGCAGCGGGACGTGGTGCAGCTGGATGTTCTGGCGCGTCGTGATGTGGCCCTTGTTCAACGGGACGTACTTCTCGACGACGTCGGCAAAGGCCTCCATCTGCTCGGGAGTGATCCCGCCGAACGGCAGCTTCACGCGGATCATCTGCACGTCGGGCTGGCGCTGGCCGTAGACGCCCTGCTTCAGGCGGAAGCCGATGAAGTCGACCTCCTCGAGCTCGCCGCGCAGGAACTTCTGGGACTCCGTGTCGAAGTCGTCGAACTCCCGCTCGAGGATCGGGATGACGTGGCCGGGAACGTCCTCGCGAACCTCCGGATTCTCGAGGGTCCCTTTGCGGCCAAGGGTCGTGCTGGGCTCCATGGGCGTTCGTTGCTCCGTGGTCGCGTACAGGGGGTCCCCGCGGCGGGCAGGGAGGACGGCAGACTATACAGGTGAATACCGGTCTGGATTACCCCCAATGCGGTCCAGATCTCGGATCGGGGCGGCGGCGCGCGTGCAGGGGGCGCGCCGCGGGCCGTCATCCCCCATATTGTTCTGCGTGATGACCGGACGCGCCGACGCCGCATCCGCCGCCGACCGGCCCGCCGACGCAGCGCTCGCGGTCGACTGGCTGAACCTGTGCAGACGGGCCGCGGCCCGTGCCCGCAGCGGGCTGGAGCGCTACCCGCTGTACGCCGATCGCGCCGTCAGCGCCGGGATCGGGATCGGCGGCGACCTCGCGCTCGTCATCGACCGCGTGGCCGAGGACGCGGTCTTCTGCGAGCTCGAGGCGCTCGGCGTGCCGCTGACGGCGATCTCCGAGGAGCGCGGCGAGGTCCAGCTCGGCGGTGGCGGCCCGACGCTCGTCGTCATCGACCCGATCGACGGCTCGCGCAACGCCAAGCGCGGCCTCGAGCTCTTCGCGCTGTCGATCGCGGTGGCGAGCGGCCCCACGATGGGCGACGTCGAGTTCGGCTACGTGCACGACTTCAACCGCGACGAGGATTGGTGGGCCTACCGCGGCGAGGGCGTCTACCTCGCCGGGGAGCGGCTGCCGGCGCTGCGCGACCACGCCGAGCTCGAGCTCGTCGGGCTCGAGACCGTGCACCCGGGGCTCGTCGCCGATCATGCCGCCGCGATCGCCGAGACCGGCATCGCGCGCCTGCGGGCGATCGGCTCGATCGCGCTGTCGCTGTGTTACGTCGCCGCCGGGCGCCTGGATGGGCTCGTATGCCTCGGTCCCACGCGCTCGGTGGACTGCGCGGCGGGCCAGCTCATCGTGCGCGAGGCCGGTGGCGTCGTGGCCTTCCCCGAGGCCGGCTCCGATCCGCTGCACGCGAGCCTCGACGTCACGATGCGCTCGCGCGTCGTCGCGGCCGCCGGGCCGGCGCAGCTCGAGCGCCTGCTGCCCGTCGGCGCCCCGTAGCCCCCGTCCGCAGGGCGCGCGGTGGACACGCAGATCCTCCTGATCTCGACCGACCGGGCGGCCGAGCTCGAGCACTCGCTGCCGGCCGCGCTCGCCCAGCCCGGCGCCGAGGTGACGGTCATCGACAACGCCTCGAGCGACGCGACCGGCGAGCTCGCGCGCCGCCACGGCGCGCGCCACCTGCGCCTCGACGAGCGCGTGAGCTGGGCCGCCGCGAACAACGTCGGCATCGACGCCACGGACGGACCGGCCGTGCTGCTGCTGAACGCCGACTGCTTCCTCGAGCCCGACTTCCTCGCGGTCGCGCGCCCGCGGCTCGACGAGGACGGCGCCGGTTCGGTCACGCCGAAGCTCCTGCGCACGCTCGGCCCGCTGCCCGAGCAGCGCCTGCGGGAGATCGACTGCGTCGGCATGACGCTCGACCGCCGGCGCAAGAACGGGCTCGCGGGCCACGGATCGCCGGCGCATCTGTACGACCGCCCCGGCGAGGTGTTCGGTCCCGACGGCGCCGCGGCCCTGTACCGCCGCGAGATGCTCGACGACTGCCGCCTCGGCGGAGCGGTCCTCGACGAGGCGCTCGAGAAGTGGGCCTCGGACGTCGACCTCGCCTGGCGAGCGTGGGTGCTCGGCTGGCGGTCGCTGTACGAGCCGGGCGCCGTCGGCTACCACGTGCGCTCCTACAGCCCCTCGACGCGCGCGGACGTCCCCGAGCGCGACCGCCGCGTCCAGTTTCGCAACCGCTACCTCATGATCGCCAAGAACGACACGGCGGCGGTCGCGCGCGATCTGCACCGCGTCGCGCTGTATGAGCTGCAGGCGCTCGGCTTCGCGGTCTTGCGCGAGCGTTTCCTGCTGGACGGCTACGTCGAGGCGCTGCGGCTCGCTC
>JBOGYT010000165.1:0-3714 GCA_050696955.1 Solirubrobacteraceae bacterium
GCGGGAACCGGGAACGCTCAAACCTAAAACAGCGCCGCCTGCTCCGGCGGATCGAGGCAGTCCGGCTCGTCGTGGCGGGCGTCGTTGACCGCCCGGCTGACCGGCCGCGCGACGAGGTCGGTGACGCGTGCGGCGGCGAGCAGCTCGTGGAGATCGGAGGGCTCGCTGTCGGGATGCAGCCAGGTCCGCTCGGCGTCCGGCGGCAGGATGACCGGCATCCGGTCGTGCAGGTCGCGGATGCGCTCCGTCGCGGCCGTCGTGACGATCGCGCAGCTGCGCAGCGGCTCGACCGGCTCGTCGCCGGGCGGGCGCCACGACGCCCACAGCCCGGCGAACGCGAACGGGGCGCCGTCCTCGCGGGTGATCCAGTGCGGCGTTCCGGCCGACCACTCATAGAAGCCGTCGGCGACGATCAGGCAGCGCCGCCGCTCGAACGCGTCGCGGTAGGCCGGGCGCTCGTCGATCGTCTCGGCGCGCGCGTTGATCGTCTTCACGCCGAGGTCCCGCGGATCCTTCGCCCAGAACGGGACGAGGCCCCAGCGCAGCACGGCGCCCTGCGGCTGCTCGTCGCGCTGGACGACCGCGAGCACGTCGTCGCCCGGCGCGACGTTGTAGCGACGGCGGACCTCGATGCGCTCGCCGATCGGAAAGCGGGCGCGGATCTGGGAGGGATCAGGCGTCGCGAGCGTGTAGCGCCCGCACATCAGCTTTGGCGCGCGGCACGCGCTTTCTCTTGGGCGGCACGCTGTTTGCGTTTTCCGAGGAAGCCGAGGACGACGAGCGCGACGATCACGATCGCGAGACCGAGGAAGCCCGTTCCCCACGTGGAGGCGCCGCCGAACGGCAGCGTGACGAGCAGCGCGAGGCCGTAGCCGATCGCCAGCAGCGCCACGACGATCCCGAGCAGCATCAGCCCACCACGGACCCGCATCAGCAAGCTCGATCCGGGGGCCGGGGCGATCAGCCCCATGAGCCGCAGCATGAACAGCTGGCGGCTGGACGGCGCCTGCTGGCCGAGCTTCTCGACGGCAGCCTTGAGGTCGTCCGGTCGCCGCTCGGCGAGTGCCAGCGACGCCTCGGCCATGCGCCGCAGCTGCATGCGCTCCTGCGGGCGCGCCGCCGCGATCGCCTTGCGGAAATGCTCGCGCGCGCGCTCGGCGTCGTACTTCTCCGACGCCCTCGCGCCGAGGATCGCCTGCGCCGCCGCGCGGTACTTCGTCTCGGCCAGAAGGTCCTCGTCGGACTTCGTCTCCATCTGCGCCATCGCCGCCAGCGCGCTCTTCTGCTCCATCCGAACCTGTCGCTGCTTGGCCATGGCGGTGCAAGCATAGATGCCGGTTGCGGCGGCGATGCGTACTCTCGCCCTGTGCGACGCCTTGCAACCGTCCTTGCCGCGCTCGCGCTGAGCCTCGCGCCCGCCGCGGCCGCCTCGGCGCAGATCGGACCGCTCCAACCGGCCCCGCCGCCGGCCCCACCGCCGGCGCCGACCGTGAGCTCCGACAAGGACGACGGGCTGTCCTTCCGCCAGCAGATGCTCATCGTGGCGGCCGCCGCCGCACTCATCGCCGTGATCGCCTGGGTCATCGTCCGCGACGCACGGCGGGCCGCGCCGATGCCCGAGCGGTCGCGCGCACAGGGGGAGGGGGAACCGAAGCTGTCCGCTCGCGAGCGCGAGCGCGTCAGGCGCCAGCGCCGCGACAAGGCCAAAGCGGCGCGACAACAACGCAAGCGCAACCGGCCGCGTTAGTGGGTATGGGGTTTACTGGACATCATGGAACTCGACCTCGACAACCCGCCTGAGGCGCTCGCACACCTGCTCGAGCGCGGCGAGGAGCAGGGCTGCGTCAACCTGTCCGAGCTCGACACCCTCGCGCGCAGGCTCGAGGTCGACGACGAGGATCTGCCCCAGCTGCACGAGGCGATCGAGGCGCGCGGACTGGACGTCACCGACGACTGCGGCCGCGTCGGCGTCCCTCCGACGAGCTATGGCAACAGCGACCTCGCGCACAACACGTCCGACGCGCTCGGGCTGTTCCTCAACGAGATCCGTCGCCATCCGCTGCTGACCGCCGACGAGGAGGTCGAGCTCTCCAGGCGCATCGAGCAGGGCGACGCCGCCGCCAAGGAGCGCATGATCAACTCGAACCTCGCGCTCGTCGTCTCGATCGCCAAGAAGTACCCGCAGAACGAGCTGCCGCTGCTCGACCTCATCCAGGAGGGCATCTTCGGGCTCATCCGCGCGAGCGAGAAGTTCGACTGGCGGCGCGGGTTCAAGTTCTCGACGTACGCCACCTACTGGATCCGCCAGGCGATCCAGCGCGGGATCGAGAACAAGGCGCGCACGATCCGCGTGCCGACGAACATCGCTCAGCGCGAGCGCAAGATCCAGCGCACGAAGCGCTCGCTCGCGGCGAAGCTCGGCCGCGACCCGACGGACGAGGAGATCGCCGAAGAGGCCGAGCTCGAGCTCGCGCAGGTGCAGTTCATGAGCGATATCGCGCGCATTGTCACGAGCCTCGACCGGCCGGTCGGCGAGGACAGCGACACCGCGATGGGCGATCTCATCGGCGACGAGCGCGCGGGACCGGCCGAGGAGGTCGAGGTCGCGCTGCGCGACAGCGCGCTGCTGCGGGCGGTGTCGGAGCTGCCCGAAGACGAGCGCAAGGTCGTCGAGCTGCGCTACGGCGTCGATGGCGCCGACGGCCCGGTGGGGCTGCGCGAGGCGAGCCGCCGGCTCGGCATAACGCAGCCTCAGACGCGTGAGCTCGAGGAGCGGGCGCTCGAGCGGCTCGCCAGCCTGCGCGAAGTCGAAGCACTACGCGAGGCGGCGTAACCCAACCGCCGCCCGCGTGCGCGACCCCGGCTTACCCGGGCCGCCCGCGGCTACTCCGTGACGGTGACCTTTCCGGCCATCGTGGGGTGAAACTCGCAGAAGTACGCGTACGTGCCCGGCTGTGTGAACGTCACCGTGCCCGTCCGGCCGCCCTTGATCGTGCCGCTGTCGAACGTCCGGTCCGCGCCCTTGTCGGTCAGGGTGTGCGGGGCGCCGTCGGCGTTGGAGACGGAGATCTTCGTTCCGGCCTTCACGACGCTGGGATCGGGCTCGTAGAGGAAGTTCGAGATCCGGATCGCCGTCGTCGGCTTCGATGCGGACGGTGCGCCGGATGTCATCGGGCTGTCGTCGCCACAGCCGGCGACGAGTGCGAGCGCGAGGCCGAGCGCCGCCGGGAGAAGTGTGCGCTGCATGTTCCCTAGAGCGTGCCGGGGCGCGATCCGGATCACTCAGGCCGGCGCGCGCCAGGCCGCGACGCGCAGCAGCCGCTCGTGCGACGCGGTCCGCGACGCCAGCACGCACGTGCGTCCGGCGCGGCGCCAGGTGACGACCGCGGCGCCGTCTGTGCGCAGCAGCGCGAAGCGCGTGCCGCGGTACGTGACGGGCCGGGCCCCCCGCGGAACGCCGACCGCTGGGGCCGCGACGATCGCGTAGCCGATGCGCGTGGGGCCGTCGTCGTAGAAGACGGCGACCACCTCGCGGCCGCGGCTGCGCTCGCGGCGCATGCCGACTGCCCGCACGTCGAGCGCGCTGTAGGCGTAGTTCGGGAACGTCACGCCGTCGACGGTCGGCGCGCGCAGCGTCGTGCCCTGCTCGCCGCCGGCCGGGAGCGCGGACGCCGGCGCGCGCAGCGCCACCGCGGCCGCGTCGGCCAGCGAGGG
>JBOGYT010000166.1:0-7860 GCA_050696955.1 Solirubrobacteraceae bacterium
GACGTTGCCGCTCGTCAAGACGAGCGGCACGCCGGCAACTCCGACGAGCAGCTGGTGCAGCGGCGCGTAGGGGAGCATGAGGCCGAGATCGGGAGCGCGCGGCGCGACGGACGGCGCGACCGCCGCATCGGGCAGGCGGCGCGACAGGACGATCGGCCGCTCGCGTGAGACGAGCAGCGCCTCCTCGGCCTCGCTGAGCTCGACGAGCGCCCGCGCCTCCCCGACGTCGGCGACGAGCAGCGCGAACGGGCGGTCCTCGCGGTGCTTGCGAGCGCGCAGCGCGCTCACCGCCTCCTCGTCGTCGGCGTGGCAGGCGAGGTGGTAGCCGCCCAGGCCCTTGACCGCGACGATCTTGCCCGCGAGTAGATCGTCCGCCGCGGCGCGCACGGCGTCGGCCGCCTCGAACCGCGCGTCCGAACCGTCGCGCTCGAGCAGCCGCACCTGCGGCCCGCACACCGGGCAGGCGTTCGGCTGCGCGTGAAAGCGCCGGTCGAGCGGATCCTCGTACTCGGCCTGGCAGGCCTCGCACATCTCAAAGCCGGCCATCGTCGTCGCCGGCCGGTCGTACGGGATGCCGGTGACGATCGTGAAGCGCGGCCCGCAGTTCGTGCAGTTCAAAAACGGATAGCGGTAGCGGCGGTCCTGCGGGTCGGCGAGCTCGGCCAGGCACTCGTCGCACGTCGCGCTGTCGGGCGTGATCGGCGCGGTCGGCGCCCCGCCGCGCTCGCTTGACACGATCGCAAACGCCGTCTCGCCCACGGTCTCGATCTCCTCGGACTCGACGCCGGTCACGTCCGCGAGCGGCGGGGCATCGTCGCTCAGGCGCGCGACGAACGAGTCGACGACCTCCGGCGCGCCCTCGGCCTCGACGAGCACGCCGCGCTCGTCGTTGAGCACGAAGCCGGCGATGCCGAGCTCGTGCGCCAGCCGGTAGACGAACGGGCGGTAGCCGACGCCCTGCACCGTGCCGTCGACACGGGCCCGGACGCGCCGCACGGGCGCCTCCTCGGACGCGGTGCTCAACTGTCCGGGGGCAGCTCGAGCTCGACGAGCTCGCGCAGCACGTGGTAGACGCTCGCCTGCGCCTCTTGGATGCGCGGGATGTTCTGCGAGCGGCTGATGACGATGTAGTCGGCCTCCATGCCGGCGGCGACGTTGCCGCCGTCGTAGCCGACGAACGCGAGCGTGACCATGCCGCGGCGGCGCGCCTCGCGCAGGGCCTCGATGACCGACAGGGAGTTGCCGCTCGTCGACATCGCGAGCAGCACGTCGCCCCGTCGCCCGTAGGCGATGACCTGGCGGGAGAAGATCGCGTCGGTGCCGATGTCGTTGGCGACGGCCGTGATGATCCCGGTGTCCTCGGTGAGGTCGAGCGCGCGCCGCGCCGGACCGCCGTACATCGGCGTGCGGAAGTCGGCGACGACGTCCATCGCATCGGTCGCCGATCCGCCGTTGCCGAGCGCGATGAGCCGTCCGCCGGCATCGAGCCGCTCACGCAGCAGGGCTGCCGCCGTGAGCAGCGTCTCGGAGCCCTCGGTCAGGGTCTGCGTGCGCAGCGCGGTGACCTCCTCGGCCTTCATGAGCATCGACTTGCGCACGTCGTCGAGGATCGAGTCGAGGTCGTGTTCCTGGTGACCGAGGAACGGATAGAGGAAGCTCGACGCGCCGCTGTCGTGCACCGGCCGCGCCGCAGGTCCTTCGAGCAGGCCGCGGTGGTCGAGGAAGATGTGCACGAGCTCCCACAGCAGGTGGTAGAGCGTCTCGACGATCTCCTGGCGGATGAAGCCGTCGTCAACCGCGGACAGGTCGAACTCCCACTCGGCGCCCGAGTCCTTCGTGAAGGCGATCGTCAGGCAGCCGCGCTCGCGGGCCGCCGCGAGGGCGGCGAGGACGTCGGGCTCAGAGCCGAACGCCATCGCGATGTCCTCGGCCTCGGCTTCGAGCGCGACCTGCGGCGCGATGTCCCCGCCCTCGCCCGCCAGCCCGAGCGCGGGCAGCGCGCGCTTGCCGACGATGACCGGATGGACGAACTCGACCGCCACATGGCGCGCATCGGAGCGATCGGCGGGCGTCGCACCGAACGCCACGAGCCGGCCCTCGCGCGCGAAGCGCTCGGCCATCTTGTGGCACAGCTTGGCCAGGCGCTCGGCCTCGGCCTCGAAGAACTGCGCGTTGGCCTCGCTGCGGTCCCGCAGCCGCTCCTCGACGCGCTCGGCGCCGATAAGCGGGGCCTCTCTCACGCGGCGGCGCCCGCCCGCGCCGAAACCGTGGTCAGCCATTCGCGGAAGGTGTCGACGCCCTCGCCGGTCTTCGCGCTCACGCGCATGACGGTCGCGTCGGGATTGACCTGCAGGATGTTTGCCTCGAGCCGGTCGATGTCGAAGTCCAGGTGCTCGAGCAGGTCGATCTTGTTGATGACGACGAGCTCGCACGAGCGGAACATGAGCGGGTACTTCAGCGGCTTGTCCTCGCCCTCCGTGCAGGAGCAGACCATGATCTTCGCGTCCTCGCCGATGCGAAACTCGGCCGGGCAGACGAGGTTGCCGACGTTCTCGACGAGCAGCAGGTCGATGTCGTCCAGCGGCACCGCCGGCAGCGCCGAGCGGACCATGTTCGCGTCGAGGTGGCACTCGCCGCCGAAGCCGTTGTCGGTGTTCAGCTGGACCACCGGGAGGTGCAGGACCGAGATCCGGTCGGCGTCGAAGCTGCCCGCGACATCGCCCTCGAGGACGCCGACGCGCACGCCGGCCTCGGCCAACCCGTCGAGCGAGCGCTCGAGCAGCGTCGTCTTGCCCGCCCCGGGAGCGCTCATGAGGTTCACCACGGTGACGCCGGCGCGATCGAAGTCGCTGCGGTTGGCGGCCGCGATCGTGTTGTTGGCGTCGAGCGCGTCCTCAACGACCCTCACCTTGGTGCGGTGCATGCGGCGTCCTCCTCGTCCTCTACTTCAATCGATTCGACCATGAATTCTTCGCCCGACACGACTTCCACGGCCCCCGGGCCGCAGTCCCCGCAGATGAACGCCGGGATCTCGATCTCCCACTCGCGCTTGCAGTTGTTGCACCGCAGCGCCGCGGGGATATCGACGATTTCCAGAGTAGCGCCCTCGCACTCCGTGTCCTTGCCGACGATCGCGAAGTAGAACTCGAGCGTGTCCTTGACGACCTGGCGCAGCCGTCCGATGCGCAGCGTCACGTGCGTGACCCTGCGCCCGTGAGAGTGCTTGCGGACCGTCGCGACGATCGCGCTGGACAGGTCGAATTCGTGCATGGCGCCTCGCGCTCAGCTACTGCTTGTCTTCCAACGAAGCGTACGCCTCGTCGGTGAGGAGCTCGGTGGCCGTCTCGAGGACGAGCGTGACCGCCCGCTGCACGGCCTCCTCGACGACCGGGCTGAGCCCCATGCCCATCTCCTCGATCGTCTGCGGCTCGCAGGCGACGATGACGACCTTGCCCGGCCAGGAGCCCATGACCTTGATGAAGCGCAGGACCGTCTCGGGGTCCATCCCGTGTGGGTTGAGCGTCTCGCCGTCCTCGACGGCACCGGCCGCGACCTCGTCCTCGTCGACCTCCATGACGTAGAGCGTTCCGGGCTCGCCGCCCTGACGGCTGATGTCGATCATGAGGATCGCGTCGTAGCCGTTCATCGCCTGGTAGGCGAGGTCCAGGCCGCCGGTGCCGAAGTCGATGACCGCGACGCCGTCGGGCAGGGTCTCGTGGTCGAGCTTGCGCGCGACCTCGCTGCCGAAGCCGTCGTCGCGCTGCCACGCGTTGCCGATGCCCGCGATGAGGACGCGCTTGGGCCGGTCGGAGACGTCGACCTCCTGGAGCTCGAGCGGCGCCGTCGGATCCGGCGGGCGCCAGTTGTCGACGGGCGGCGTCGTCTGCTCGGCGCCGCGCTCCTTCTCGTCGGCGCTCATGACAGCACCTCGACCTCGTCGGAGAAGAAGAACAGGAAGCGCCCGCTCTCGCCGAGGATCTCCTGCATCGGGTCGTCGTCGACGGTGACGCCGATGTGCAGCCGCTCGTCCATCCGGATGAAGAGCCGGTGGATCGTCGCCGGCCGCCCGTCGAGCATCTTGTCGTAGACGTCCGCGCTCGGAGCGGGGTGCAGGATGACCTTGTCGCCGCGCCGGTAGGTGACGCCGTCGATCGTGTACTCGCGCTCGCCCGGCGGGTCCTCGAGCCGCACGCGGCCGTGCAGGTCCATGAGCTGCTGCGGGGTCGTCGCGTCGGCCCGGGCGAGCATCTCGCGCACCTTCGGGTCCTGCGCGGCGATCTCCTCGCGCTCCTGGTCTGACAGCGCCTGGATGTGCAGGACGAGCGCCTCCTCGATCTCGGTCCCGTCGAAGAAGTCGTTGACGCTCTCCGGGGCGATCTCGGGATGGTCGGGCAGCATGATCGTCGGGCCGAGGATCGCGTCGTCCTCGGGCGATGCGAGCACCGGCCACGTGTTCACGTTGCAGCAGCCCGCGACGCCGTCGTCGCCGCGCTCCAGCGGCGAGATGAACGTGTGGCCCGCGCTCTCGACGCGCGTCAGCAGATGCGTGGAGAGCATGCTCTTCAGCAGCGCGTCCTTGCGGTCCGCCGTCGCCTCCTCCTCGCTCAGCGGCGTGACGTTGATGACGCGCAGCGTGACGCGACCGTTGCCGTCGGGCAGGCGCTCGACGTCGATCTCCGCGCGACCCTCGAGCTCCTCGAACTCGAACGACACGGTCGCCGGCGCGGCGCCGAGCTGCACGCGGCGCTCGACCGCCTTGTGCTTGTCGCCGGAGGGCTGCAGGAAGCGGACCTCGCCCGTGACGAGCGCGTCGGCGTCGGTGACGACGCACTGCAGCTGCATGCGGTCGAACGCATGCGTCTGCTGGTCGGCGTAATCGGTCGGATAGACGATCCCGAACGGCGTCGGCGTCGCGTTCTTCGTCGCGCCCGGCGTGTACGGGTACAGCGCGTAGCCCTCGAACAGCAGCGAATCGACCAGCCGGTCGAGATGCGACTTGCCCGACGTCGCGCTGACGTCGGTCCAATTCTCCGGGTCGATCTTCGGGATCTCGGTCCCGGTCGGCTCGGCGCTCATCCGATGGCCTCCTCTTCTTCGACGGGCGCGCGGTCGATGAGATCGAGCACGCACGCGTCGAGCGTGTGCAGCCCGCGGTTGCGCTTGTACTTCTTCAGCGCGTCGAGCGTGTCGTTGTGCAGCGGCACGAAGCCCGACTCGCCGTGGTGGTGCTTGATCATGTTCTTCCAGATCGACACCGGCATCCGGTACTCGGCCTTCGTGCTCCACGGCAGGTGGACGACCTGCACCTGGCGGTTGGGCGCCGCGTACAGGATGCGGCCGGTGAAGTGGAACGAGAGCGGCACGTCGCCGTCAGGCAGCGCGGCGATGTACCGCGACGCGACGACCTCGAGATCCGCTGTGCACGGCACTTCCATGCCGAACGTGATCGCGCCGCTGAACGAGTGCACGAGCGACGTCGCATGCGTCCACAGGAAGCTGCGCGTCGTCGAAGGCCAGCGCTCGGGTGCGCCGAACAGCTCGAACAGGTCCTCCTTCGTCTCGGCGTCATAGTCGCGGCGCGCGGGATCGAAGTTGATCTGCGCGGTCAGCGTGATCGCGTAGATCTCGCGCCCGCTCGGCTCGGATGCGCCGAGCTCGAAGCGCAGCGTCGGCTGGGCGGCGAACGGCTCGTGTGTCGCACCGAGGATCTCGAAGGTCATCTCCGGCCCGTAGTCGGGTGCGATCGCTGCGGGTGGACCGCTCGGGGCGGTCGAAACGTGTTTGACGGTCGGGCCGGTCGGGCCGTCCGGGGCGGGACGGGCCGGGGCGGTGGGTGGGCCCAACTCTGTCTCTGGCTTGTCAGCCTCAGTCATCAACTCTCGCTTTGTGACGAACGTATTCAAAGAATTTGGGTACCGCGTTCTCGATCGCCGGGCCGCCCGAGATGCCTTCCCAGGTCGACTTGATGAGCCCGACGAGCCGGTAGCACTCGTCGATCGGCACGACCGCGTGCTCCGGTTCGCCGTCGCCCATGCGGTTGACCACGAGGGCCTCCGCGTCGGCTTCGAGGTTGTCGAGGATGGGGTTCAGCCCCTGCAGCTTCTCCCAGCTCTCGAGGTGCAGCTCGGACTCCGTGGCGCCCGCCGGGCTCGGGTACAGCGCGACGACCGCGTCGACGCCCGTCGAGCGGAAGAAGAAGGCCAGCCCGATGGGCAGCTGGAAGGCCGCCCACAGCTCGTCGGGGAACTCGAAGTCGTCGAGCCACAGGTAGCGCGTGCCGACCGGGCAGTAGTTCTCCATGCCCGACCGCATGGCGATGCACGGCTCGCAGGCGCACAGGATGCGCCGCTCGCCGAGCTCGAGTAGGTGGCGGTGCTCTGCGGACAGTCCCTGCCCGCAGATCTCGCACTTTTCTTCCTCCTCAACAGGCGCGGGCCGCGCGAGGCGGCCCAAGCCTGCTACGAGCGTGGAGGGCAGGCGACCGCTACCGGTCACTTCCCCACGCCCGACGGACACTCTGTGTACGGCGAGTCGGCCATCGGCAAACTTGGCGCGCCGACCTGAACCACGGGCAGCGTCAGCCCCCCGTTGGACTCGCCGGCGTCCTCCTCGAGACCAACCACACCCTCGACCTCAAGTCCGAGCAGATCCGGTGCGGTCGCGTCGATCGCCTCCTTCAGCGCGTTCTCCAGCGTCGCTGCTGAAGCCGGGCACCCGTTGCAGCTGCCTTCCAGCCGCAGGCGTGCCACGCCCTCGTCGACACCGAGGAACTCGACGTTGCCTCCGTGCGACGCCAGGAACGGACGCACGCTGTCCAGGGCCTCCATCACCCGCTCTTCGAGCGAGATCGGATAGAGCCCGTGAATCAGCAGCAGGCTCGAGACGACGCCGTCATCGAGTAGTGCCTGGCGGATTCCGAGCGCGTCGTCCCCGGCATCGTCAAGGATGCCGAGGACGCGCTCCAAACCCGCTCCGTACAGCTCGAGAACTGTGCCGATCAGCTCCTGTACGCGCTGTTGCGCGACAGGATCGGCAATTTCGTCGAGCGAGCCCAGGAGTTCCTGGACCCGCTCGACCAGCTCTTCCGGAGCGTGTTGCTCAGTAGCCATTCAGGCCCTCAGCACATCCCCGTCGGCGTGTGCTGAACCTTCTTGACGCGGCCCTTGCCGGTGTACATGTGCACACCGCACGGCAGGCACGGGTCGAAGGAGCGCACAGCGCGCATGATGTCGATCCCCTTGAAGTTGTCCGGACCGTTCTCCTCGAAAATCGGAGTGTTCTGGACAGCGTCTTCGTACGGACCGGGGGTCCCGAACTTGTCGCGCGGGTTCCCGTTCCAGGGGGTCGGCGGGTAGGGCTGGTAGTTGGCGATCTTGCCGTTGCGGATCACCATGTGGTGGGAGATCACGCCACGGGCTGCCTCGTGGAACCCGCAGGAGATGGCCTCGTCCGGAACCTTGAAGGAGTTCCATGACTTGGTCCGTCCTGCGCGAACCTCTACCAGCGCCTTCTCGAGGTTGTACAGACCGATCAGCGCGGAAATCGGCTGGTGGTAGGTCCGGGCGCGGTCACGCTCGACGGCGTTTGACCACGGCGGAATCTTCCACTCGAGCTCCATCTCCGGCATGTTCAGGCTCTTGGGCAGCACCATCTGGATGCTGTGCCCGGTCGCCTTCAGGTACCCGAGGTCCACGAGGCCGGCCTTCGCCGTGCACCAGTTGCGGGCGAACGGTCCGCCGCCGGTGTCCGTGGCCACGTAGATGTCGTTGCGCTTGTCGTACATGCGCGGCGCAGCGACCCACGAGTACTTGTCGTTGAAGTCGCGCTTCTGCGGCTTCGGGATGGTCTGCTTGTTCCACG
>JBOGYT010000167.1:0-16449 GCA_050696955.1 Solirubrobacteraceae bacterium
GCCCTGCTCGCCGCCATGTACATCGCGCTGGGCGGCGGCAGCTACGAGCCGCACGCGGTCGCGGATCCGTGCGAGCAACGCGCACGCCCCGCCGTCGGCGACACGCAGCGCGCGGTGCTGGCCGCGCTGGACGGCGCCGCGTGCCACCTGAAGACGACGCGTGAGGAGCTCCTGCTCCCGCTGCTCGACGGCAAGCTGCCCCCGGGCGTCAGCGAGGCGCAGCTCGTCGACGCGATGCGCAAGGGCGTCGACCGCGCCCGCGACGAGCGCGCCCTGAGCGCCATCGAGGCCGCCGCCCTGCACCTCGCCCTGAGCACGAGCGGAACGGCGGCGATCCTGCGCCTGCTGCTCGACGAGGGCTGAGGGGCCGGCGCACGCGGCGCCCCGCTGCGAAACAGCATCGATAAAGGGGTGCGGGTTGGGATCGCGTGCCGGCTCCGCGTCGGGGCGGGTCGTGACGGGGTGGCAGTGGTCACGCACCGCAGCAGGCAGTAAGGAAGCGTCCGAAAACAACCTGCTGTTCGCAACCGCGCCACGCCGCGCCGCCGCCAGCCCCCGCCCCGCCCCAGATACATTCCTACGACATGGGCAAGCGCAACCGCGGGCTGGGCCGCATCTCGGCCGACAGCACCGACTACCGCAACGATGACGGCAACGTGCTGACCCTGCGCGGATCGATGTCGCCGCTCACGCGCCGCAAGTACGCAGCGGTGCTCCACGACCAGCGCAAGTCGACCGACGACTCCTGGCATCGCGCCGTCGAGTTTCTCTTCGAGCGACTCGTCGAGCGCTGGACGATCTACGACGTTCCGACCGAGGACCAGAAGGATCTGCTCCAGCGCTACCGCATCGCCAGCACCGAGGAGAAGCGCTGGGTCCGCGACGTCCTGCGCCGGCACCTCGCCGCCAACTTCCCCGACATCGAGGCTCCGTGACCCCCACCACCCAGACCGACATCCCCGAGCGCCTGCTGCTCGGCTCGGGGCCGAGCCCCGTCCCCGAGCGCGTCCTCGCCGCACTCGCGCAGCCGACGATCGGCCACATGGATCCCGCCTTCGGCGCGATCATGGCCGAGACGATCGCGCTGCTGCGCGACGCGTTCGTGACCGAGAACATCGCGACGCTGCCGATCTCCGGCACGGGCAGCGCCGGGATGGAGGCGCTCGTCGCGAACTTCGTCGATCCCGGCGATCGCGTCGTCTGTGGCGTCCACGGGCTGTTCGGGGAGCGCATGGCCGACGAGCTGGGGCGCGCCGGCGCGGACGTCGTGCGCGTCGAGGCCGAGTGGGGCCGGGCGATCGCGCAGGAGCGCCTCATCGAGGCCGCCGCCGACGGCCTGGACGCGATGGTCGTCGTGCACGGCGAGACCTCGACCGGCGTCGCGCAGCCGCTCGAAGGGCTCGCCGACGCCTGCCGCGAGCGCGACGCCCTCCTGCTCGTCGACTGCGTCACGTCGCTCGGCGGCCACCCGCTGCGGCTCGACGAGGCGGGCATCGACGCCGCGTTCTCCGGCACGCAGAAGTGCCTGAACTGCCCACCCGGCCTCGCCCCGTTCACGGCCAACGAGCGCGCGCTCAAGAAGCTCTACGCCCGCGAGCGGCCCGGCCGCTCCTGGTACTTCGACCTGTCGCTCGTGCTCGGCTACTGGAACCCCGGCGCCGTGCGCGCGTATCACCACACCGCGCCGATCAACCTCATCTACGGGCTGCGCGAGGCGCTGCGGATCGCGATCAGCGAGGACTGGCTGCCGACGACCTGGGAGCGCCACCGGCGCGCCCACCACGCGCTGCGCGACGCGCTCGGCGTCTTCGGCTGCCGCCGCATCGCCCCCGACGGCGAGCAGCTGCATCCGCTGCTCGCGGTGACGCCGCCCGACGGCATCGACGAGGCCGCCGTGCGCGCCGGGCTGCTGACCGAGCACGGCATCGAGATCTCCGGCGGCCTCGGGCCGCTGACCGGCCGCCTGTGGCGGATCGGGGTCATGGGCCAGGGCGCCCGGCGCGAGCCGCAGGAGCTGCTCGTCGGCGCGCTCGCCGAGCTGCTCGGAGCCGACCCCGCCGAGCCGCTCGCGGCGCTCGCCGCCGGCTGGCGCGCGTAGCCGGCACGTCGTGACGCTCGACCCCGCCCGCTTCGCCGACCTGCTCGTCGGCTACTGCCTCGACGTCCAGCCGAGGGAAGAGGTGCTCGTGCGGTCGACGACGCTCGCGGCGCCGCTGCTGCTCGAGGTCCAGCGCGCCGTGCTCGCCCGCGACGCCTGGCCGCTGCTGCGCGTCGAGCTGCCCGGCGCGACCGCGGCATTTCACGAGCACGCACGCGATTTTCACCTCGACGGCGTCCCCGAGGTCTCCTACGCCGAGGCGAAGAAGGCGCACTGCCAGCTCGCCATCCAGGCGCCCGAGAACACGCGCGCGCTCGCCGCGATCGACCCCGAGCGCCTCGCTCGCGCCGCCCGCGGCCGCAAGCCCCTGCGCGACCAGCTCATGAAGAAGCGCTGGTGCTCGACGTTGTGGCCGACGCAGGCCAACGCCCAGCAGGCCGGCATGGGCCTCGGCGCCTTCGAGGCGTTCGTCGAGCGCGCGCTGTTCCTCGACCAGCCCGACCCGGTGCGGTCTTGGGGCCAGCTGCGCGCCTTCCAGGCGCAGCTCATCGAGCAGCTGCAGGACGCCAAGGAGCTGCGCATCCAGACGCCGGGAACCGACCTTCGGCTCGGCGTCGGCGGGCGCACCTGGGTGAACTCCGACGGCCGGCGCAACATGCCCAGCGGCGAGGTCTTCACCGGCCCGCACGAGCGCAGCGCCAGCGGCCGGATCCAGTTCGACCTGCCGTCCTCGCCCGCGGGCGTCGAGGTCTCGGGCGTCGAGCTCGAGCTGCGCGACGGCGAGGTCGTCGGCGCGCGCGCCGAGCGCGGCGACGCCTACCTGCGCCGGGCGCTCGCCACCGACGACGGCGCCCGCCGGCTCGGCGAGGTCGGGATCGGCACGAACTTCGGCATCCAGCACCCGATCGGCGCGATCCTCTTCGACGAGAAGATCGGCGGCACGGTGCACCTGGCGCTCGGGCGCTCATACCCGGAAACGGGCGGCAAGAACGAGTCCGCCCTGCACTGGGACCTCATCTGCGACCTGCGGCCGGGCGGCCGGGTGACGGCCGACGGGCAGACGATCGTGGAGGACGGCAAGTTCGTGTTGAGGATCGACGACTAGCGGCCGAAGAGGGAGGAGACCAAGCGTCCTCCCCTCTCGTGCTGCCCTCGCTCCCCCACCGCTTCGGACTGTTCGCCGCCCCGCTCGCGGGCCTCGCGCTGATGGCCGCCGCGCCCGCGGCGGCAAGCGCGCACGTCACGATCTCCGACGCCCAGGTCACCGAGGGCGACCCCGCCGGCGCGGCGACATTCGTCGTCACCCGCACGGCCGGGCTGCTCGCTCCGACGATCACGCTGGGCTACACGGCCGAGGACGTCGCCGCCGCGGCTCCGGCCGATTACACGCCGACGTCGGGCACGCTGCGCTTCGGGGCCCTGCTCCTCGGCGGCACGCAGACGGCGTACATCCGGGTCCCGATCGTCAACGACCAGCTGCCCGAGGAGACCGAGCACTTCAAGGTCCGCCTGAGCGGCCCGGAGGTCGTCGGCACCACCGGCCTCGGCAAGATCGTCGACGACGACCCGCAGCCGCCGTCGGGCCGCCTGACCTCGGTGCGCTACGTCCGCCAGCAGCTCATCGCACGCGCCGGCAACGGCGCCGCCCCGAACGCGCCGACCCTCGATCCCGTCATCTCGTGGGATGCCCGCACCGCGCGCTACGCCGCCTACGTCTCCGCGGCGACCGACATCACCGCCGGGACCGACGGCCACACGAACGTCTTCCTCGTCAAGCGCGGCGGGCGGGCGGGCAAGTACGGCACCCCGTGGCAGTACGGCTTCACCGCCCTCGCCTCGCGCGGACTCGGCGGCGCGCCGGCCAACGGCGACTCGTGGGCGCCCGCGCTCGACGGCTGGACGAAGGGCGACGACGCGCACCGGCCGACGTGCCTGGCGTTCGTCTCGCAGGCGTCGAACCTCGTCGCCGGCGACGTCAACAACCAGGCCGACGTCTTCGTGCGCAAGCTGAGCAGCGGCACGCTGAAGCGGATCGCCTCGCCGCCCGGCCTGCCGGCCCAGGATGTGTCGGTGGCGGGCGACTGCCGCACGGTCTCGATGGTCGCCGGCGGCACGCTGTACACGAAGCGCACCGGCAAGCGGATGCGCAAGCTCGTGAGCGGCGGCGTGAGCGCGCCCGACCTGACCTTCAACGGCAAGCAGATCAGCTACGCGAAGTCCGGCAGGGTGTTCGCCCGGCGCGTCGGTGGCGGCGCCCGCCATTTCGCCGCCGGCTCGAACCCGACCTCCGACGGCGGCCGGCCGGCCGGCAAGATCCGCCACGTCGCCTACGAGCGCGGCGGCGCGAGCTTCTGGAAGTCGATCGGCACGAACGAGCGGCGCATCGGTCCCGGCGCCCTGCCGGCGATGACCGCGGGCGGGACGCAGGTCATGTTCGCCAGCGGCCCGTTCGTCTACCTCTGGGCCGTGAGCAACAACTTCGGCAAGAAGCTTCCGCAGGGCTACTGCCCGCAGGGGCAGGGCAACGTCAACCACATGCACACGAGCGCGCGCGGCAACTACATCGTCTTCTCGTGCACGGGCGGCAACGCCTACCTGACGTACCTCGGCGACAAGTAGCGCTTCCGCCGCCGACGCGCAGCAGCCGGTCAGTACCGTGATGGCGTGACCCGCCACACGAAGATCGTCGCCACGATCGGCCCGGCGTCGCGCGATCGCGAGACGCTCGTGCGGCTCGTCGAGGCGGGCGTCGACGTCGCGCGGCTGAACTTCTCGCACGGGACGATCGAGCAGCACGCCGAGACCGTCGAGCGCGTCCGCGCTGCCGCCGGCCGCGCCGGCCGGCCCGTCGCGATCCTGCAGGACCTGCCGGGGCCGAAGCTGCGCATCGGCGCGCTGACCGACGACCTCGCGGAGCTCAAGCCGGGCGACGAGGTGACGTTCACCTGCGGCGACGACGGTCCCGGCAACGCCCGGCGGATGTCGGTCGCGCGGCCCGAGCTCTTCGCAGCGCTGTCGCCGGACGACGTGATGTACCTCGCCGACGGCGCGATCCGCATGCGGGTCCGCGCGGTGCGTTCGGGAGAGCAGGAGATCGACGCGGAGGTCGAGGTCGGGGGCGCCGTCGCCTCGCGCCAGGGGCTGAACTGTCCCGGGCCGCTCGACACGCTCGCGGCGGTGCCCGAGGAGGACCTCGAGATGCTGCGGGCCGGGCAGCGGATGGGCGTCGACCTCGTCGCGCTGTCGTTCGTGCGCGGGCCGCAGGACATCACCCACGTGCGCGACCACACGCGTCTGCCGCTCATCGCGAAGATCGAGAAGCCGCAGGCCGTCGAGACCGCGGAGGAGATCATCCGCGCGGCCGACTGCGTCATGGTCGCGCGCGGCGACCTCGGGATCGAGCTGCCGGTCGAGCGCGTGCCGATCGTGCAGAAGGAGCTCCTGCGCATCGCCGGGCAGCTCGCGCGCCCGTCGATCACCGCGACGCAGATGCTCGACTCGATGGTCGTCTCGTCGCGCCCGACCCGCGCCGAGGTCGCCGACGTCGCCAACGCGATCCTCGACGGCACCGACGCGGTCATGCTCTCCCAGGAGACGGCGATCGGCGCGCATCCCGTCGCGGCGGTCGAGATGATGGCGGCGATCGCCCGGACGACGGAGACCGCGGCGCCCTACCAGGAGTGGAACGAGCGCCGCGTGCATCGCGACGCGCGCGATCCGTCCTACACGGTCGCCTACTCGGCATGCATGGCGGCGCGCGAGCTCGAGCTCGACGCGCTCGTCGTCCCGACGCTCTCGGGCCGCAGCGCGCGGCTCGTCTCGGCGCACCGGCCGACCGTGCCGATCATGGCGCTGTCGCCGGGCCGCGAGACCGTGCGCCGGTGCGGGCTCATGTGGGGCGTGCGCGCGGCCTCGATCCGCCGCCACTCCGTGACCGAGGAGCTCATCCTCGACGCGTGCCGGCGCGTCGTGGAGCTCGGCTGGTGCCAGCCCGGCCAGCGCGTCGGCGTGACGGCGGGGCTACCGACCGAGCGCCCGGGCTCGACGTCGCTGTTCGTCGTGCAGGAGCTGTAGCTACGCGGCGCCGCGCAGCACCGCCACGGGCGGGTGCTCGGCGTAGAACTCGGCCTCCTCGCGGCCGAGCTCCGTGACCGGCGGATCGCCGTAGATCCACTCGCGCGCGATCCGGTGCCAGTTGCCGCGCGCGCGCAGCTGGCTCATGACCGCGAGCGTCAGCATCTCGAGGCGGCGCCCGAAGAGGTGGTCGGGCGGCAGCGTCTCGTGGCGCATCTTCGCGAAGTGCGTTGAGCGCGGATCGGACATCTCGATGACGACCTCGGTCGCGATCTCCGGCGTCAGCGCGATCTCCTCGTCGCTCGTGTACCACCAGGTGAGGTCGTGGAACTGCTCGAGGATCCCCTCCGGCGTGTAGTACTGCGGCTGGCCGATGAAGCCGCCGCGGTGCAGGTGCTCGATGAGCGCGGTGCCGTCGCCGGCGATGCCCAGGCGCGCGGTCTGCAGCTCGAACTCGGCGACCTGCGCCGGGATGCGCTTGAACAGGCCGAAGTCCAAGAACGCCATGCGGCCGTCGTCGAGCAGCATCGAGTTGCCGGGATGCGGGTCGCCCGAGAACTGGTGGTGGCGATACATGCAGCCGAAGTAGAAGCGGAAGATGATCTCGCCGAGGCGGTCGCGCTCCGCCTGCGGGAGCTGCTTGAGCTCCTCGAAGCCGCGCCCGTTGACGAACTCCGTCACGACGACCTTCTCGTGCGACAGCGCCGTGACGACCCCGGGCACGACGATGAAGGGGTGGCCGCGATACAGGCGCGCGAGCGTGCGCTGGTTCTGGGCCTCGAGCTCGTAGTCGAGCTCCTCGTCGATCCGCAGGCGGATCTCGTCGCCCATCGCCTTGGGATCGAGCCCCGGCGCGACGCGCTTCATGAGCCGCAGGATGATCCCGAGGTTGAGCATGTCCGAGCGGACCGCCTGCGCGACGCCGGGGTACTGGACCTTCACGGCGACGTCGCGCCCGTCCTCCAGGCGCGCCTTGTAGACCTGGCCGATCGACGCGGCGGCGATCGGGACCGGGTCGAACGTCGCGAAGACGTTCTCGATCGGCTCGTCGTACTCGCCCTCGATGACCTGCTTCATCTCCCGGAAGCTCACCTTCGGCGCCGCGTCGCGCAGCTCGGCGAGCTTCGCCTGGAACTCCTCGCGGTACTCCTCGGGAACGAGGCCGACGTCGAGGAACGACATGACCTGACCGAGCTTCATCGCCGCGCCCTTCATCGTCCCCAGCGCGGAGACGATCTGCTCGGCGGTCTCGACCTGGCGCTTGTTGAGCGCCTTCTGCTTGCCCTCCTCCGAGCGCGCGACGTTCGTCGCCCGCGTGCCGATCTGCTTGGCCGCCTGCGTTGCCGCGAGCCGCCCGACCTTCGACGAACGGCTCAGGCGCGAGGTCGGGATGGCGTCCTTCTTGGCCACCCCTAGTGGTTCCCGCGCTCGACCTGCGAGCCGGGGACGATGTCGTCGCGACCATCCGCCCAGCGCACCCACGCCTTGTGGCCGCCGTCGTAGTCGTCGCCCCAGACGACGAGCGTCGCCGGCTCGCCCCACACCGTGACCGGCTCGTCGCCCTCGGCGTCGAGACCGCGCCAGACGCGGATGAACGCGTTGCTCTCCCACTCCTCGCCGATCGTCGTCGGGTCGGTGTGTCCCGGATGGACCTCGGTCGCATGATCGAGGCCCATGAGCGTGTCCATGATCGACGACTTGATGTCCGCGTAGCCCGTGCTGCCGGGCGCGCGCACGCCGCCGATCGAGTGCTTGAACAGCGTGTCGCCGGTGAAGACATGGCCGGGCACGGTGAAGTTCAGCATCCCGCCGGTGTGGCCGGGCGTGTGGAGGGCGTCGACCGCGAGGCCGCCGATCTCGAGCGGCTCGAACGGCTCGGCCTCGACCGGCTCGTCGGGATGCGCCAGCACGACGACGTCCGGGTAGCGCCGTGTGACCTCGTCGAGCGCGAGGACATGGTCGTGGTGATGGTGCGTGAGGAGCAGGTGCGTGACGTCGATCGAGTCGCGCTGCGCCGCGTCGAACAGCGGCGCCATCGGGCCGCCGGCATCGATCAGAAATCCCGGCCCGCCCGGCGCGGCCGCCACGAGATAGGTGTTCGTCAGAAACCCGTCGGACATGGAGCGCTCGATCAACATGCCGTTCAGGGTACTGACGGCCCGCCCAGCCGCCGGGCATGGACGGATGTTGAACGTTGTGCCCGTCCGTGAAGGCGGATATGGTCGTCATACATCTACTGGCCTACGGGGAACGAGAGGCCGCTTGAACACTGAAGACCCACGCTACGCCAAAGCGCTCAGACATCCCCTGCGCGCGCGCATCCTGACGACGCTCAACGAGCGCGAGGCGACGCCGACCGAGCTTGCGAGCATGCTCGACGCGAGCGTCGGCACCGTCGCCTACCACGTGCGGACGCTGTACGCCCTCGGGCTCATCGAGCTCACGGGCGAGACGCGCGTGCGCGGCGCCGTCGCGCATCACTATCGCGCCGTACAGGAACCGGCCGAGGAGGACGTGTCCAACGGCTCGCACGTCACGAGCGACACGCGCTGGGTGGCGGTCTCGCCGCTCGACCCCCAGGTCTGCCCGGTGGCCAGGGTCGGCAACTTCGACGATGCCGCGGCGCACGCAACGCACGCCTCCCTGCGCCTGGACTCCGTCGGCTGGAAGGAGCTCTCGCAGGCGTGCCGCCGGCTGCTCGAGCAGGCCGACAGAATCGCCCAGTCGTCGGCCGAGCGCCTCGCGCAGAACCCGCTGGACGACGAGCGTGACGCCGGCATGGTCCTGTTCATGTTCGAGGCCAAGCCGGAGCGGGGCGAGGCCGTTTCCTAGACTCTGGCGTCATGCCAGAGCTCCTCCATACGTGCTACCGGATCGGCGACATCGACCGCTCGGTCGCCTTCTACGAGGCCCTCGGCTTCGAGGAGATGCGCCGGATGAACATCCGCGACGAGGCGATCAACGTCTTCATGGGCTTTCCCGATGACGGGCCGCGGCTTGAGCTGACCTACAACCACGGCGTCTCCGAGTACGAGCTCGGCAGCGGCTACAACCACATCGCGATCAGCGCCGGCGATCTCGACGCGACGCTCGAGCGCCTGGCCGAGCAGGGCATCGAGCCCGAGAAGCCGCCGTACAGCGTGCGCGAGGGCGGCTCGCGGCTGTGCTTCGTGCGCGACCCCGACGGCTACCGGATCGAGCTCATCGAGAAGAAGTAGCGCGACGGGCGCGGTTCGTCCGCGGCGCCGCGGTCAGCTCAAGCCGCCCGCCGCGGGTGCCGTTCTGGCACTCGATGATCGAGGTGCGGCGAGACTGGCTGCGGCGCAACCGCCGGCGTGTGGTGGACGGCGGGCTCCTCGTCGCCGTGGTCGTCGTGGCGGTCGCGCTGGCCACCGGCTCGATCGGCGGGCGGACCCCGTCGTCGTCCGCGGACGAGTGCGGCGCGTTCGAGCTGTGCGTGGACGGCGAGGTGCTCGACGGCTCGAGCATCTTCCTGGCCCGGGCCGACTTCCCGGCGCTCGCGCGCACCTGGTGCGCCCTGCGGCCGGGAGCCGCGCGGCAGGCCGTGCGCGAGGTCATCCGCCGCACGAAGGGCACGATCGTCGAGTTCGAGGCGCGACCGCGCCTGCGCGACGACTGGAACGTGGCCGTCTCGCCTGCCGGCGGGATGCCCGCCGGCGCGCACGTCGACCTGCGGCTCGCCGCGACCTACGCCGGCGATCGCGTGGTCAGCCTCACGTACGAGCGGCGCGCGGACGGACTCGCGCTGCCGTGCGCCGCGCGGCGCTCGTAGGCGTCCTCACGCTGCGAGCGGGGCCGCGAGCAGCGCGACGACCGCTCGCCCCCTCCGCGAGGTCCCGCCGGCGACGCCATCTATCCTCGGTCCGTGGCCGAGCAACGCACCGCCGTCATCGACCTCGGCTCCAACTCGTTCCGGCTCGTCGTGTTCACCGCTGCCGACGGCTGGTGGAAGCGCACCGACGAGATCTACGAGGCCGTGCGGATCGGCCAGGGCCTCGAGGCGTCCGGGGAGCTGGGTGCGAAGCCGATGAAGCGCGCGCTCCAGGCGATCGACGTCTTCGCGCACTTCTGCCGCGCGCAGGGCATCGAGGCACCCGATATCCAGGCCGTCGCCACGAGCGCGGTTCGCGACGCCGCCAACCAGCAGGAGTTCGTCGAGCGGGTGACGGCCGAGACCGGCCTCGACGTGCGGGTCCTCACGCGCGAGGAGGAGGCGTACTTCGGCTATCTGGCGGCCGTCAACTCCACGACGCTCGCCGACGGCGCCGTGCTCGACCTCGGCGGCGGGTCGCTCCAGCTCGTCGAGGTCAAGGGGCGGCACGCCGACAATGTCGGCTCCTGGCCGCTGGGCGCCGTGCGGATGACCGAGCACTTCCTCGCCGAGGACGAGGGGACGAGCAAGAAGGAGCGCAAGGCGCTGCGCGCGCACGTCGAGCAGGTGCTCTCCGCGGACGCGTCCTGGCTGCCGCGCTCCGGCCGGCGCATCGTCGGCATCGGCGGGACGATGCGCAACCTCGCGGCGGCCGCGCAGGCCGAGGCGGGCGACCCGTCCATGGGGGTGCAGGGCTTCCGGATCGAGCGCGCGGCGCTCGACGACCTCATCGCGAAGCTCGCCGCGATGCCGGCCTCCGAGCGCGGCGACGTCAAGGGCATCAAGGTCGGGCGGGCCGATCTCATCCTCGCCGGGGCGATCGTCGTGCAGACGGTCATGGAGCTCGGCGGCTTCGAGGCGATCGAGACGACCGAGGCCGGGCTGCGAGAAGGGATCTTCTTCGGCTCCTACCTCGATGGCGATCCCCCGCTGTTCGAGGATGTGCGCCGCTCGAGCGTCCTGAACCTCGCCGCCCGCTACCACGTCGATCCGAGCCACACCGAGCACGTCACGAAGCTCGCGACGGGGCTCTTCGATCAGCTCGCCGCCGCCGGCGTCCACCCGGGCGACCCGCGCGAGCGCGAGCTACTGGTCTGCGCGTGCGTGCTCCACGACATCGGCATGTCCGTCGACTACGACGACCACCACAAGCACTCGCGCTACCTCATCCTCAACGCCGGCCTCGCCGGCTTCGAGCCGCGCGAGGTGGCGCTCATCGCCCAGGCCGCGCGCTACCACCGCAAGGGCTGGCCGGACTTCGGCGAGCTCGAGCCGCTTGCGCAAGACGGCGACATGGAGCGCCTCGACCGGCTGGCCACGCTGCTGCGCCTCGCCGAGGACCTCGAGCGCAGCCGCGACCAGACCGTGCACGCGGCGCGCGTCGAGTCCGACAACGGCACGATCCGGCTCGAGCTCGAGGCCGAGGGAACCGCGAGCGTCGAGCGCTGGGCGGTCGAGCGCGAGGTCGATCTCTTCGACCGTGCGTTCAAACGCAAGCTGAAAGTGGGGGCACCGACACGATGAGCCTGACGAAGGGCACCGGCCCGCTGAGCGGACGGTCCGCCGACACGAACTACACCGTCGACGCACCGCCGCACCGGATCCTCTTCGAGCCCGACCCGCGCCGCCTGCGAGCGTATGTCGGTGACCAGCTCGTGCTCGACACGACGCGGGCCCACCTCCTGCACGAGACCGGCATCCGGCCGGTCGCCTACGCGCCGATCGAGGACTACGCCGCCTCCGTGCTCGATCGCTCGTCCAAGACGACGCACTGCCCGTTCAAGGGCGACGCCACGTACTGGACCGTCCGCGTCGGCGACGACGTGCGCGAGGACGCCGTCTGGGCCTACGAGGAGCCGATCGACAGCGCCCCGTGGCTCGCGGGCTTCGCCGCGATGTACTTCGGCAAGGCCGACCGCTGGCTCGTCGAGGACGAGGAGGCCGTCGGCCACCTGCGCGACCCCTACCACCGCATCGACGTCTACCCGAGCTCGCGCCCGGCGCGCGTCAGCGCCGGCGACGACGTCCTCGCCTCCGTCGAGCGCCCGAAGCTCCTGTTCGAGACCGGCGAGCCGGTCCGCGCCTACATGGCGCCCGGCGTCGTCGAGCCGGGCCGCCTCGCGCCGAGCCGCACGCGCACCGTCTGCCCGTACAAGGGCGAGGCGACGTACTGGCACGTCCACGCCGGCGGCGAGGTCTTCGAGGACGGTGCGATCACCTACGAGCTGCCGCGCGCCGAGGCGATGAAGATCGCCGGCCTCGTGTGCTTCATCGCCGATGGGCTGACGGTCGAGCTGGAAGCGGCGCACTCGCTCAAGTGATGCGGGCAGGGGCGGGGCGCGCGCGGCTCCTCCCAGCCAGCGCGCGGCCCTCTCGCCCGTCCCCCCTCAAGTCATTTGAGTTTCGCCGTCCGGTAGCCGGAACCGGCGACCTTCCGGCGACGTCACGTCGCGTGGCACCCCGACCGGCACCATCGCCGTCTGCGTCGACACGGCCTCGACGACCTCGCCCTCTTCGGCCTCGCGCTCCTCGAGATGGTCGCCGTCGCACAGCACGCGGAAGTTGCCGGTCACGCCGCTGTCGGCGTGGATCGTGATGCCCGGAAAGACCTCCTCGCCCTCGTCGAAGCCGAGGCGCTCGAGGTCGAACGGGTTCAGCCCTATCCCGTAGGCGGTGTGCGTCGGGTTCTCGCGGTCGTGCGAGTTGACCCCGATGCGGAAGGCGCGCAGGTTGGCGGCGATCTTCGACGTGTCGGCTGCCATGCGAAGGCGTGAAAGCTATCGCCGGGTCAAGGGTCGATCAAGACCCCCGGGTTCAACATTCCGCGCGGGTCGGTCGACGTCTTCGCGGCCCGCAGCGCGGCGGCGAAGGGATCGGGCCGCTGGCGGTCGTACCACGGGCGGTGGTCGCGGCCGACCGCGTGGTGGTGGGTGATCGTCCCGCCGGCCGCGAGGAGCGCGTTCGTCGCGGCGTGCTTGATCTGCGCCCACTGCTCGAGCTCCTCGCCGCGCCGCGCCGGCGCGAGCACGGTGAAGTACGGCGCGGGCCCGTCCGGATAGACGTGCGAGACGCGACACGTCACCCGCCCGCCTTCCCCGATCGCGCCGGTCGCGGCGGCGGTCACGGCCGAGTGGAGCGCGTCGAAGCGATCCCACGTGATCGCGGTCTCGAACGTCTCCGAGAGGATCCCCATCGCGACGAACGCGTCGCGCAGGTACGGCGCGCGGAAGAACGCCGCCCGCCACGCGCCGACCGCGTCGCCGCCCGAGCCGCTGCCCTTGTCGCCGGTCCAGCGCGGCCGCCGGATGGCCGAGTCGTCCCAGTCGCCGCCCTCCTCGGCACACTGCGCGAGCGCGCGGTCGAGCAGCTCTCCCACCGGCAGGTGCAGCTCCGAGGCGGCCTCGAAGCCGAGCACGAGCAGGGCGGCGGTGCCGTCCGCGGCGCCGGTCATGCGCGCCTCCTCGGCGTCGATCAGGCGGCAGTTGGACGGTCGCAGGCCCGACTGGGAGATCGCGCGCAGCGCGGCGATGCCGTGCTCGAACTCACCGAAGCGCACGGCGGCGAGCGAGTGCGCCCGCGGCCGCGGGCGCACGCGCACCCAGGCCTCCGTCAGCACGCCGAGCGTGCCCTCCGATCCGAGCAGCATCCGGTCGGGAGACACGCCGGCGCCCGAGCCGGGCACGCGCCGCGACTCCCACGCGCCCGACGGCGTGATCGCCCGCACCGACTCGACGACGTCGTCGATGCGCGTCTCGGCCGTCGCGAAGTGCCCGCCCGCGCGCGTGGCGATCCAGCCGCCGAGCGTCGAGAGCTCGAATGACTGCGGGTAGAAGCGCAGCGTGAGGTCGAGCGCCTTGAGCTGGCGCTCTAGCGCGGGCCCGCTCGCGCCCGCCTGGATGTTCGCCGCCTGCGAGACGTCGTCGATCTGAAGCACGCGGTCCATCGCCCCGAGGTCGAGCGAGACCGCACCGTCGAAGCGCTCCGGGACCTCGCACTGCACACCGCCCACGACGCTCGTCCCGCCGCCGTACGGGACCACGGCGAGGTTGGCCGCCGCCGCCCATTCGAGCACGGCCTCGACATCGCGCTCGCCGCGCGGGCGCGCGACGACGTCCGGCGGGAAGTCGAACCGGCCGCGGAAGCCGCGCACGACGTCGGAATACGACTTGCCCCACGCGTGCGACGCGCGCGCGTGGACATCGCTCGAGCAGATGTCCTCGAGCTCGGCCGGCGGCGCCACCCGCGGCTCGGGCACGACCACGTCCTCGAGCGCGACCGGCGCCTCGACCTCGGCGGCGCCGGCGATCCGCAGATGCTCCTCGAGTCCCGGCGCGGCCGCGCGCAGCTGCTCGGGCGACCAGGAGTCGTCCTCGTAGCCCCAGCCCCAGTGCTTGCGTCGCCGCATTCTCCAGACTCTACGGGCGGGAACTATCGTGTCGTCGATGCGCCGTCCCGCCATCCTCGCCCGCGGTCACTGGCCGGCTGAGCGCGTGCACGCGCGCTGGCGCGACGAGCCCTACGAGCCCTCGCCGCAGCTCGCCGAGGCCGCCGACGAGGCGATCGAGGCGCTGCGCGAGCGCGGCTCGCCGAGCCACGACGGCCTGTCCGCCCGGCTCATCGATCACACCGAGGCGGACGGCGACCTGCACCTCGAGCTGCAGCCGATGCGCTGGGCGCTGCGGCTCGTCGAGGGCAACGCATCGGGCTCGATGGCGGCGCTGGCCGTCACCCGCGCCGCGGACGGCCGCTGGCTGGCGGGACGGCGCGCGGCGTGGCTGTCGTCGTGGCCGGGGCGCTGGGCGCTCGGCGCCGGCGGCGCCGTCGACGTGGGCGAGAGCCCTGCGCACACGCTGGCGCGCGAGCTGCATGAGGAGTGGTCGGTCGACCCTTCCGAGCTGACCGTAGAGGCGCTCGTGCGCCTGCCGCACCAGCTCGTGATGGTCGTCGGGCTCGCCTGGCTGCCCGCCGGCGCCGAGGTCTCGATGGACGCCGAGCACGATGCGTACGCCTGGTGGCCGGCGGACGTCGCCGACTGGCCCGACGAGGCGGACGAGCCACTGCGCCGGATGGCGACGCTGCTCGCGGCCGGCCAATGATGCGCCGCCTGCTGACGTTCGAGCGCCTCAAATGGGCGTCGCTCACCCACTCGGCGATCTACACCTCGCTGCTCGTGACGGTGTTCACCGGGCCCGACGGGCTGAAGACGGTGCTCGGCTGGTCGCACGGGACCGGCTGGATCCTCATGTCGCTGGCCTGCATCGCGGCGCTGCGACTGCGCGTCATCGATCTGCGGCTCGCCGTCGCCGTCGCCGTGCTGGGCGGCGTCGGCCCCTTCATCGGCTCGATCGAGTTCATCCGCCAGAGCCGGCGCGGGCGCGGCGGCGAGCCGTCGGCCGCGGCGCCGGGGCGGGCTTAGAAGTCGTTTCGCCGCGGTTGACGAACGACATCGATACAGGTGTCGTGTCACGGATGTCGAGTTCTCCCCGCATGGCGGGCAACATCCGACATTCACGCTCGTGCCAGGCGGAGGATGTCGGGTTGGCCTCCCGGCGCTGCCACTTCCGCTCGTTCATTCATCGATGCTGTTTCGAGCACCGCGCGGCTCGGCCTAACCGCCCTCCTCCGCGTACGACGGATCGACGTCGTGCTCGCGCAGGTACGCGAGGTAGTACGGGCGCAGGAGCTCTGCGACCTCGCCCTTGCCTGAGTCGGTGAGGTCGTCCAGGTGCGCGCGGAGCGTCAGCGCGTCCGCCTCGGCCTCCTCGATCTCGCCGGCCGCGGCCTCCGCGGCGGGCAGGTACTCAAGAAGACGCCAGAAGAAGCCGACATCGAGATGGCGGGCGGCGTAGCGCACCGCAAGGTCGTGGAGTTCTTCGGACGAGAGCTGGTCGAGGGGATCGGCGACGGCGATGCGCGAACGGTAACGGTCGCTGCACGATGGCGTACACAAGGGTGGACCCCTCTAGGATTGATTGACGGATGGCCGTACATACGACGATCAAGGTGATGCTTCCGGCGATGGGGGAGTCGGTCACCGAAGGGACCGTCCTCGAGTGGCACAAGCGCGAGGGCGACGTCGTGCAGGCGGACGAGCCGCTCGTCGACATCTCGACCGACAAGGTCGATGCCGAGGTCTCGGCCCCCGCCGCGGGCACCGTCGTGAAGATCTTCTTCGCCGAGGGCGACACCGTCGCCGTCGGCGCCGTGCTCGCCGAGATCGCCACGAACGGCGTCGGCGCGGCGCCTGAGCCGCCGCTCGCCCCCGCCGAGCCCGACCCCGACCCGGAGCCCGAGCCCGTCGCGGCGGCTCCCGCGCCTAAGATCGCGGGCGAGGGCAACGGCGGAGCGCCCGAGGCCCCGGCGGCGTCCGACGGCAGGGCAGCCA
>JBOGYT010000168.1:0-3227 GCA_050696955.1 Solirubrobacteraceae bacterium
AACGTGCGCGGCGCCTTGAGGATCGCGACGCCGTGGCCGGTCGCGGGCGCGTCGACGACGACGAGGTCGTACGCGTCGGCGCCGGGCGTGCGGCGGTCGAGCTGGGCGAGCTCCCAGAGCTTGCCGACGGTGAGCAGCTCGCGCATGCCGGGCGTCGCGGCGGAGAGCAGGCCGAACATCCGACTGCGCTTGAGGATGTCGACGAGCGGGCCGGGCGGAAGCTGGTCGCGCAGGTACTCCTCGAGCGCGTCCTGCGGGTCGATCGAGATGTGGAACAGGTCCGGCGCGAGCTCGACCTCCTCGAACGGCTTCGAGCCCTCGCGGTCGAACGCGCTCGCGACGTCTGAGCGGCGCGCGACCTCGGCGACGATCGTGCGCTTGCCGGCACGGGCCGCGACGAGCCCGAGGGCCGCGGCGACCGTCGTCTTGCCGACGCCGCCCTTCCCCGTCACGACGAGCAGGCGCTTGGCGAGCAGCTCGCTCAGGGAATCAGCCCTCGCCGTCCCAGTAGTCGAGCGGCTCGACGCGGGCGACGAGGTCGATGCCGATGAAGTAGAGCTTCCGCGAGTCCGGGTACCAGCAGATGTCGTTCGGCTCGCGCGTGCCGTAGGCCTGCAGCGACATGCCGCCGTCGCCGGCCTGGAAGTCGTGCGCAACGCCCGTCGCCGCCGGGCGCGCGACGACCGAGCCGCGGCGCACGGCGAACTCGTCGCCGTCGAGCACGACGAAGAGCTCCTCCTCGTCGGCGTGCACGTGCTGGGGCATGTGCCGGGCGCCGGGGGCGATCCGGAAGCGGCTCAGGCCGACGTTCGCCGACCCCGCTGCGGCTCCGAGGCGCTGGCGCTCGTAGCGCAGCTCGCCGTGCTCGTGCGCCTTCCACGGCACGTCATCCCACTGGCAGATCATCCGCCAGGACACTACATCCGGCCCGGCTGCTACCGGGGTGAAGGAATACCCCACGCGCCTGCGAATAGAGGCTCGTGTCCGGTTTCCATAGTGAAGCACCCGAGCCGCCGCGGCCCGCGGGGCCGCCGGCTCCCGAGGAGAAGAAGGCGCGCGTCATCGCGTTCGCCAATCAGAAGGGCGGCGTCGCCAAGACGACGACCACCCTGAACCTCGCTGCGGCCTTCGCCGAGAACGGCTACCGGGTGCTGTGCGTCGACATGGATCCGCAGGGCAACCTGACGATGTCGCAGGGCATCGACCCGGACACGCTCGAGCTCTCGATGTACGACGTGCTCGTGCATCACATCCCGATCAAGCAGGTCGTCCGCAGGCGCGAGATCGACGTCGCCTGCGCCTCGATCGACCTCGCCGGCGCGGAGATCGCGATGTCCACGCAGATCGGCCGCGAGCGCTCGCTGGACAAGGCCCTCAAGCAGGTCGAGGACGACTACGACTTCGTCTGCATCGACACGCCGCCGTCGCTCGGGCTGCTGACGATCAACGCGCTGACGGCCGCGCACAAGGTGATCGTCCCCGTGCAGTGCGAGTATCTGTCGATGCGCGGTCTGATCCAGCTTCAGAACACGCTTCAGATGATTCGCGAGAACCTGAACCCGAACGTGGAGATCGAAGGGATCCTCCCGACGCTGATGGACACGCGGACCATCCACGCCAAGGAAGCGATCGAGATCCTCGAGGAGAACTTCGGCGATCGGGTGTTCGCTTCTCGCATCCGCAAGACGGTTCGGTTTGCGGAGGCCCCCGTCAAGGGCATGTCGGTTCTTAAGTACGATCCGGACGGCACGGCCGCCCAGTCCTATCGCGACCTCGCGAAGGAGGTTCTCTCCCATGGCATCCGGTAAGCGCGCGAGCATGCGGGAGGGCCCCCTCGCCGCGCTCTTCCGCAAGACCGAGGAGGACGCCGCGAAGTCCGAGGATGCTCGCGAGGACGGCGCCGGAGCGCCCGCGACACCCGCCGGCGGCGCCGCCGAGCCGGTGCCCACGCCGATCGAGGAGATCCCGCCGCGCGACGTGCCGCACCCCTCGCTGGGGGCCCGCGCCGCGGAGGACGTCACCGTCGTCGAGCCCCACATCCCCACGCCGCAGGAGCGCTTGCGCAACGCGTTCTCCTCGGAGATCCCCGAGAGCCTCATGGAGCCGCGGCCCCGCGAGGACGAGATCAGCGCGAGCCGGCTCACCCGCACGCCGCCCGCCGAGGACCTGCCGGTGGTCGATGCCTTCGCCCGCCCGAACGAGCGCGAGATCCCCTTCGGCCACGCCAAGCCGGCCGGCCAGCCCGTGCTGCGGGTCGTCGGCGTCGGCGGTGGCGGCTCGAACGCCGTCAACCGGATGGTCGAGGCCGAGGTCGCGGGCGTCGAGTTCGTCGCGATCAACACCGACCTGCAGTCGCTCCAGCAGTCGCTGGCCGACGTGACGCTGCACATCGGCTCGACGATCACGCGCGGGCTCGGCTCCGGCTCGAACCCCGAGCTCGGCCGCGCGGCGGCCATGGAGGAGTACGACCGCATCAAGGCCCTGCTGAAGGGCTCGGACATGATCTTCATCACCGCCGGAGCGGGCGGCGGCACGGGCACGGGCGCCGCCCCGGTCATCGCGCGCATCGCGCGCGAGCTCGGCGCGCTGACGGTCGGCATCGTGACCAAGCCGTTCGGCTTCGAGGGCTCGCGCCGGCGCGAGCAGGCCGACGCCGGCATCGAGGACCTGCGCGAAGAGGTCGACACGCTCATCGTCGTGCCGAACAACCGGCTGCTCGCCGTGCTCGACAAGAAGACCTCGATGGTCGAGGCCTTCCGCGTCGCCGACGACGTGCTGCGCCAGGGCGTGCAGGGCATCTCCGACCTCGTGACGCTGCCCGGGCTGATCAACCTCGACTTCGCCGACGTGCGCACGATCATGTCCCAGGCCGGCAACGCGCTGCTGGGGATCGGCATGGGGACGGGCGAGAACCGGGCGATCACCGCCGCCGAGGCGGCCGTGGCGTCGCCGCTGCTCGAGACGAGCATGGAGGGCGCGCGCTCGATCCTGCTGTCGATCACCGCCGGTCGCGACCTCTCGCTGTGGGAGGTCAACGAGGCCGCGAAGACCGTGTCGGCCGCCGCTCACCCGGACGCGAACATCATCTTCGGCGCGATGGTCGACGAGACGCTCGAAGACCAGGTGTGGGTCACGGTCGTCGCGACCGGCTACGGCGGCCGGCCGGCGCCCAAGCCGACCGAGACGCCGGTCTCGCTGCGCAGGATGGCGCCGGCGCGCAACACGCC
>JBOGYT010000169.1:0-3826 GCA_050696955.1 Solirubrobacteraceae bacterium
GTGCACTACCCGTCCGACATCGCCGCCGGGGCGCTGCTCGGGATGCTCGTCGGCAGCGCGGAGCGGGCGCGATGACCGCGCGTCATCGCTCGACCGCCGACCCGGAAGGCCGGTCCGCGCGATGAAGATCGGCATCGTGGGGATGCCGAACGCCGGCAAGTCGTCGCTCTTCAACGCCCTGACGCGCGCCGGGGCGGACGCGGCGAACTACCCGTTCACGACGATCGAGCCCAACGTCGCCGTCGTCCCGGTCGCCGACGAGCGGCTCGGCGAGGTCGCGCGGATCGTCCGCGCGTCGGAGGTCGTCCCGGACACGATCGACTTCCACGACATCGCCGGGCTCGTCGCCGGTGCGCACAGCGGCGAGGGCCTCGGCAACCGCTTCCTCGCGAACATCCGCGAGACCGACGCGATCGTGCACGTCGTGCGCGCCCACCACGACGACTCGATCGTCCACCCCGAGGGCCGCGTCGACCCGCTCGCCGACATCGACACGATCGAGACCGAGCTCGTCTACGCCGACCTCGAGCAGGCCGAGCGCCGCCACGAGCGCGTCGTGCGCACCGCGCGCTCCGGCGACCGCGCCGCGGTCGCCGAGGAGGCGTGGCTGCGCGCGCTCATCGAGGCGCTGCAGGCGGGCCGCCCGGCGCGGACCGTGCCACCGCCTGTCGATGCCCCGAAGGCCCTGCGCGACCTCGGGCCGCTGACCGCCAAGCCCGTGCTGTTCGTCGCCAACGTCGACGAGGGCGACGAGGAGATCCCGCCTGTCGTCGCCGAGCACGCCGCCGCCCAGGGCGCCGTCGCGGTGGCGATCTCCAGCCGCATCGAGGCCGAGCTGTCAGAGCTCGACGACGAGGATGCAGCGGCGATGCGCGCGGACCTCGGCATCGCCGAGTCGAGCCTGCAGCGCGTCATCGGCGGGGCCTTCTCGCTGCTCGACCTCGTCGCGTTCTTCACCGCCGGCGAGGACAAGCCAGCCCAGTCGTGGCACCTGCGGCGCGGACTGACGGCCTGGCACGCCGCCGGGGAGATCCACTCCGACATCCAGCGCGGCTTCGTCCGCGCGGAGATCGTCGGGTGGGACGAGCTCGTCGACGCGGGCGGCTACGCCGGCGCCCGCGACCGCGGCACGCTGCGGCTCGAGGGGCGCGACTACGCGATGGCGGACGGCGATGTGATCACGGTGAAGTTCACGCCGTAGCGTGTCCGCGCACGCGGGTGACCTACCGGCCTCGGCGTGGGTCCACCAGCCGACGATCCGCTGGCCGGCTACGTGCCCCGCGAGAAGGCGCTCCCGACCCCGCCCGGCCTCTGGGGCCTGCCCGTCCGCGCTACGCCGCCCGCCGGCGCAGCTCCACGACCTCGGCCTCGGGCGGCCGCAGTGCACGCCAGATGTCGCTCACCCACATGGCGTTGAGCGTCAGCAGCCCGCCGACGAGCGCGAAGACGAAGATGACCAGCAGGGCCGAGAGCACGATCGGGCGCGGGTGTGAGAGCTCGGCGCGCGCGACCGCCTGCGGATCGCGATACAGCGGCGTCGCCTTGAAGGCCTGCTGCGCGGCCGAGAACGCCGGCTTGACCTTGCCGTCGTAGGAGATGAGCCCCTTGTTGTGGATCCCGTCGCGCACGTCGGGGTGCGCGCCGCCGTCCCAGTCGGGCTTCACGGCGAACTCGCGCGCGGTCCAGTAGATCGCGCCGTTCATGAAGCCGAGTCGGTCCACGATGTCGAGGTAGCGCTTGATGTACTCCGCCTGGAAGGCGTAGGTCTGCTTGCGGTCAGCCGGTCCCTCCTCGGTCGCCTCGGCGCCGAACTCCGTGATCACGAGCGCGTGGCGCGGGTACTTCGCGTTCATCGCGCGCAGGTACGGCGCGAGGTCGCCCATGTCGGCCGTCGAGCGCTCGCGCTTGCCCTCGTACCAGCCGTAGTACGAGTTGATCCCGATCATGTCGTAGGCGTCGTACGTGCGCTGCTTGTCGATCCCCGGATAGGACAGCACGTCGATCGACACCGGCAGCGTCGGATCGAGGTCGCGGGCGAGCTGGGCGGCGTTGAGCATCCACACCCTGGTCGTCCGCCGCTCGTCCGGCACGGCGGTCAGCTCGTTGGCGGTGGAATGGGTGATGACCGACGCGTGGTTGCGCGCGGCGAGGATCGTGCGGCGCAGGACGTCGAGCTCGTGGGAGCGCTCCCCCGGCGTCTTGAGCTGGCGGTCGCGGTGGTAGACCGGCGCCTGGTTCCAGACGAGGATGCCCTCCTCGTCGAAGCGGTCGAGCAGCCGTTCGTCGAGCAGGTAGTGCGCGCGCGTGACGTTGGCGCCCAGCGCCTTGAGCTCGGCCATCGTGTTGGCGATGTCCGCGTCGGTGAGCGCCGGCCCGCGGCCCGGGAAGTCCTCCTGGATCGAGGCGCCGCGCAGGTCGAGCGCGCGGTCGTTGAGGTACAGCGTCCCGTGCCTGACCTCGACGGCGCGCAGCCCCACGCGCTCGCGGTCGAGCTGGGCGACCCGATCGCCGGAGCGGGTCGTCACCGTCGCCGCGTAGAGCTGCGGCTCATCGGGCGACCACAGCTTTGCGTCGCCGCGCACCGGCACGATGAAGCGCACGCGCAGCCGCTCTCCGGGGTGCACCGTGCGCGGGGTCGCAGTGCCGCGCGACACCGTTCCGTCCGGGGAGCGCAGCGCGAGCGCGACGGACGGCTGCTGGGCGGTGTGCGTCGGGTTCTCGAGCCAGCCGTCGACGAGCACGCTCCAGTGGCACGCGTCGCCGTCGCAGACCCGGCGCGGCAGCACGCCGACGTCGCGCAGCACGAGCGGACCGCGCGGGACGAGCGAGACCGAGCGCGTGATCCCGCCCCAGTTCCACCAGCCCTCGCGCAGCTCCTCGGCACGGCGGTTGTCGACGCGCAGCACGAGCGTGTTGGGCTGCCCCGGGCGCAGCCCGCTCGCCGGCAGCTCGAACGGCGTGTACGGACTGCGGTTGGACCCGATCGGCCGTCCGTTGAGCCATGCGTGCGTGATCCGCCGCACCTGCTCGAAATGCAGCCCCCAGCCCATCCCGGCGGCCGTCGCCGGCCCGACGAAGCTGATGCGGTACCAGCCGACGGTGCCGAGGAAGCCCGCCTCGTCCGGGCGCCCGTTGAAGACGTGCGGCACGGCGACCCCTTGCCACGCCGGCGCGGCGCGGCTGGTCTGCCAGCCCAGGCGCTCGCCCGCGTCGTCGGGATCGGGCGCGTACTCCCAGCCCTGGGAGAGGGGGACCGGCAGGGGCGGATCGGCGGCCACGGCTCCCGCCGGCAGCAGCAGGCAGCCCGCGACGGCGAGCACGGAGACGAGGCCGCGGAGGGCCAGCCGGAGGCGCACCGGCGAGATCATTGCGCACACCCTTACAGCATGTGGCGGCTGCATAGACCCGACTTGGCGCGAGCGGCGCCTAGTACACGCGTCCGAAAGTTCGCCGGGTCTTCCCGGCGCCGGGTCGCGCCTGACGGTCGCCGGCGCCGCCCACGTGCCACCAGCACGCAGGCGGGTCACCGTCGACCCGTCAGATCACGACCAGCCATCCGGGAATTCCACGAAGAACTTCCGGCCACGTGTACTAGCTCCGCCCGCGCACGACCAGCGCGCTGCGGCCGCGCCCGGTCGTTCGCATAGGCTCGCGCGCACCCGATGCCGATCGTGGACCTCATCGCGGCAGCGGTCATCGCGGGGATGGCGGCGTGGGGCGTCCGGGCGGGCGTATCCGGCACGCTCGCGTTCGCGTGCTTTGCGGTCGGGGCGGTGGCCGGCGCGCTGCTCGCGCCGCGCGCCCTCGCCGACGGCCAGGACTCGAG
>JBOGYT010000170.1:0-16459 GCA_050696955.1 Solirubrobacteraceae bacterium
AGCGCGGTCAAGACGATCACGATCGCCAAGGCGGCCGCGACGGTGAGCATCACGTGGGCCGACGCGACGTACAACAGCGCTTCGCATCCGGCGACGGCGACGGTTGACGGTGTTGGTGGCGACGTGAACTTGTCGCCGGCGGCGACGCTCGAGTACTTCTCGGGCAGCTCGGCGGGCACGGCTGGGACGGGCACGGCGACGGCGCCGACGAACGCCGGGACGTACACGGTCCGCGCCAGCTTTGCGGGCAACGGCAACTACAACGGCGATAGCGCGGTCAAGACGATCACGATCGACAAGGCCGCAGCGACGGTCAAGATCACCTGGGCGACGCCGCAGACGTACAACACCTCGACGCACCCGGCGACGGCGACGGTCGACGGCGTTGGTGGCGACGTGAACCTGTCGCCGGCGGCGACGCTCGAGTACTTCTCGGGTTCGACCGCTGGGACGGCCGGCACGGGGACCACGACGGCGCCGACGAACGCCGGGACCTACACCGTCCGTGCCAGCTTCGCAGGCAACGGCAACTACAACGGCGACACGGCCGTGAAGACGATCACGATCGCCAAGGCGACCGCGACGGTCACGCTGACGCTGACGCCCACCACGCGCCAGTACAGCGATACCGTCGACCTGGGGGCCACGATCGCACCCGCTATCCCGGGGACCGTGCAGTTCCAGAAGTCCACCAACGGCGGATCGAGCTATTCGAACATCGGTAGTCCTGTGACCGTGTCGAGCGGTGCAGCCACGTTGAGCAACCAACAGATCAACGACGCGCCCGGCACGTCGGTGAGGTTCAAGGCGGTGTTCTCGCCGACCGACAGCGCGAACTACACGTCCGCGGCCGACGACAAGCCACTGACGGCGACCCAGGAGAACGCGGCAGCGACCTATTCGGGACCGATGTTCATGTTCACGCCGTCAGTCTCGACGGGTGCGGTGAGCGTTCCCGTGCGGGCGACGATCCAGGACCCGACAGCCCTGCCGACGTCCGATTCGCGCTACGACTCATCTGCGGGCGACATCCGCAATGCATCGGTGAAATTCATCGCGCGTGAAGCGGGTGCCGGGTTCACCGCCGGGCAGACGATCTGCACCGCGACGCTGACGCTCATCGACGCAGCCGACTCGAAGACGGCGACGGCGGCTTGTGCGACGAACCCGGTGTTCAACATCGGCAGCCAGGACAGCGACTCGGTCCGGATCGGGATCGTCGTCGGGAACTACTACCTCGAGGACACGTCAGGGGACGACACGGTCATCACGATCTCCAAGCCGCTCGCGACGCAGTTCATCACCGGCGGCGGCTACCTGCTGCTGGACGGCACGTCGGCAGGGACGTACAAGGGTGACGCGGGGAGCAAGAACAACTTCGGCTTCAACGTCAAGTACAACAGCAAGGGGACGAACCTCCAGGGTCGCGTGAACACGATCATCCGGAGGGGCGGCCGCGTCTACCAGGTGAAGGCGAACAACCTGGTGTCTCTCGGCGTGAGCTACTGCGGTGCCACGGCAGGAACCATCGGGACCTGCAAGGTCACGCCGACAGCGCCGTGCACGTACAACGCCTCGTCTACCTGCCCGATCCAGGCGACCTTCACCGGGCAGGCCAGTATTCAGGACGTCACGAACTCGGCAGCTCCGATCTCGATCGAGGGCGGTGCCACGGTGCAGATGGACATGGTGGATTGGGGCGAGCCTGGCTCGAACGGCCCCGCCGGTCCCGACCAGATGGGGATCACGGTCTGGACGAAGACCAACGCGCTCTGGTATTCGAGCCGCTGGAACGGGACCAAGACCCTCATGCAGCTACTGAACGGCGGAAACCTTGTCGTTCACTAGCAGCTCGTAGCTCACGCTGATCCGCACCGAGCGGCGCGGGCACGAGCTCATCACGGCGCATCGTCGGCATGCACACGGGCGTTCATCGAGGTGAACGCATCCTGTCCGCACGTCCCATTGCTGCCCACCGACTGCGCGGCCATAGTGCCCGGACCGACGCGAGCGCCAGGATGACGACTCGCTCGGTGGGCTGCCGGCCGCCGCGTGCACGGCGACCGACGTGGGGCCGTCGGGCGTGGGCGGGAGCTGCCAGATGTCGGTCACCGGCGGACAGCCCAACGGCGTCGGGACGTTCAGCTTCACCGCGACCGCGAAGGACATGGCGGGCAACGTGACGACGAAGACCGGCAGCTACAAGGTGCGCTACCTGGTCAAGTTCGACACGGCGTTCTGGCTGCAGCCCATCAACGACACGGCGCACACGGTCAGCACGACGACGAGCGTGTTCAAGGCGGGCAGCACGGTGCCGGCGAAGTTCCGGATCACCGATGCCGGCGGCAAGTCGATCCAGACGAACACGCCACCCGTCTGGGTGACGCCGGTCAAGGGCAGCGCGACCACGGCTCCGGTGGACGAGACGGTGTACTCCGATACGGCGATGTCGAGCTCCACGTTCGCGTGGATGGACCAGCACTACCAGTTCAACTGGGGCTCGCCGAAGAACGGGGCCGGCTACTACTGGCGTATCGGCGTCAAGCTCGACGACAACACGATCCAGGCGGTCAACATCGGCCTGAAGTAGCACCAGGGGCGATGGCGACAACGCGAAGGGCCCCGGGTTTCCGGGGCCCTTCGTGCTTTCGCGTCAGCGCCGGCCGCCCGGTTCGCGAGGCCGCCGGCGGCGAGCGATCATCTAGTGTTCGCCGCCGTGCGCGAAGAGAAGACCGAGGACGCCAAGACGCTCATCGAGATCGCGGTCAACCGGTTCCTCGAGGAGGTGCCGGCGCTCGCGCCGTTGAAGCTCGTCTTCGGCGTCGAGCTGCGCGGTCGCGGCGACGTTCAGATGTACCGCGTGCAGCTGCCGGGGCCGCAGGTCACGAAGGGGATCGCGGAGGACGCGCGCGTTCGCGTCGAGATGCCGCGCTCGTTCTTCAACGTCATGGCGAAGGAGGCCCACATCGCGGACTGGCGCGACGCCTTCACGTACGGTCAGGCGAAGGCGAGCGGGGTGGGCGAGATCATGAAGCTCATCACCCACGTGGTGGAGAAGCAGGAGGAGCGTCAGCGCACGCGCCGGGCGCGGCGCTGACGCTCTGCCTGTGGCCTACTTGATGATGCGCGGGCGGCCGTAGTACATACCGATCAGATCCTCTGACTCAGCGACAGAATGGGTCGACGTAGACGTCGTCGATCGCCCAGCTGCTTCCGTCCTGCGGGACGAAGCGGAACTCGACGGGGGTGTGCTCGCCCGGCAGCAGGGCCAGCAGGTTGGCGGTGATCACCATCGGCGCCGTCGCCTTCCACGTGTTCGCGGAGGCCAGGACCGCTCCGATCGTCAGCGACCGAACGGTGCCCGACGCGTCCTCGAATCGCACGTCGACGCGCAGCGAACCGAGCACCGAGCCGCCGGTGCGTTTCGCGAAGAAGCGCAGCGTCGGATGCTCGATTCCGACGCACATCGCCCCGCTCGTCGCCGAACTCCCGCTCGGCAGCGCCAGAGACGTTGCCTCACCGGGTCCATGGACGTTGAACGATTCGTTGCCGGCGGCCGTGCCTGCACCGCCGTTCAGAGACCAAGAGGCGGCGCCGCTCTCGAACGTGCCATCAGGAGCGAGGGTGTACTGCGCGACGTCCAGCCAGGGCAGGAACGGTTGCTCCAGCGCTTGGTTTTCACACGATGGCGCAGAGCTGACGAGCACTCCGGCAGAAGCCGGCGCGGCGCAGACCGCTAGTACGGCAAGGGCAGCGGCGGCGATTGACACGACGCGGCGGCGATGGGCTTGGGGCATGAGGCTTCCCTTCCTCGACAGGGACCTCGGAATGTGTTCCGAAGTCGGGACACGTTGCCTATCGGCACGGTCGTGAGGTTTTCCGCACGCGCTCGACAGAAGGATGGGACCGATCGCATCCGCGCTGCAACATTCGCCGAGATCAGCGCCGAGCCGCCCCCGCGGTGCATACTGGTGGCGGTGATCCCCCTCGGTCGCTTGACGTCGCGCGCGCGGACTCGGCGTTATCGCCGGGCGCATGCCCTGCCGGCCGCCGAGGAGAGTCTGCTCGCGATGGCTCCCGCTCGCCGGCGCGCTCGCGTGAGCAGGCGTGAGCTGCTCGCCTACGTGGTGCTGGCGGCGGGCTTCATGCTCGCGAGCACGGCGCTCATCATCGTCTTCGGGGACGGTGGCTCGCTACCGCTCGGTCCCGCGGTCGTGCTGACCCTCGGCTTCGCCGTCCTGTCACGCGTCCGCTTCGACGCCGGTTCGGGCTACACCGTGCCGACCCAGCTGCTGTTCGTGCCGATGCTGTTCGTCGTCGAGCCGCTGTGGGCGCCGGTACTGGCCGCGGCCGGGATGACGCTCGGGCAGCTGCATGCGGTCGTCGCCGATCGCCAGCACCTCAGTCGCCTGCTCACGGGACCCGGCAACGCCTGGTTCGCGCTCGGACCTGCGCTCGTGTTCGCGCTCACCGACCCGGGGAGCCCGGATCTCGGCGACTGGCCGATCTACCTCCTCGCGCTCGGGACGCAGTTCCTGCTGGATTTCGTCGTCGGCGCGGTCGGCGAGTGGATCAGCCACGGGGTCGCCCCGGAGCTTCAGCTGCGCGTCATGGCTCCCATATGGGCCGTCGACATGATGCTGTCGCCGATTGGTCTGATGGCGGCGATCGCCACCGAGACGCAGCCCTACGCGTTCGTGCTCGTATTACCTCTCGCCGTCTTGATGGCGGCATTCGCCCGCGAGCACCGGGCCCGGATCGAGCAGGCGATCGAGCTGAGCTCGGCCTACCGCAAGACCGCGCTGCTGCTCGGCGACGTGATCGGCGCCGACGATTCGTACACCGGCGACCACAGCCAGGGGGTCGTGAAGCTCGCGATTCGCATCGGCGAGCACATGAAGCTGAACGCCGACGACCTGCGCCTCGTCGAGCTCGGGGCCCTGCTGCACGACGTCGGCAAGATCGTGATACCGAAGGAAATCGTCAACAAGCCCGGACCGCTCGACGATGACGAGTGGGCGATCGTGCGAACGCACACGCTGGTCGGCCAGCAGATGCTCGACCGCGTCGGCGGCGCCCTGAGCGACGTCGGCCAGATCGTGCGCTCCTCTCACGAGCACTTCGACGGCAACGGCTATCCCGACGGCAGATCGGGCGCCGCGATCCCGCTGCCCAGCCGGATCGTCGCCGTCGCCGATGCGCACAGCGCCATGACCACCGACCGGGTCTACAGGCCTCGTCTGGCCGAAGCGGAGGCGCTGCGGCGCCTGCGCCGCGGCGCGGGGACGCAGTTCGACCCGGACGTCATCACTGCCCTCTTCGCGGTGCTCGAGCCACGACCGCAGCCTCCGGGGCGCCGCGCACACGCGCTCGTGCGCTGAGGGCAGCGCTAGCCGAGCGACGCGCCGCCGTCGTAGAGCTTGAGGACGCGTACGGCGTCGCGCTCGACATCGAGATGCGCGACGTCGAGACACAGCGCGCACAGGACGCACTCGTCGACGTTCTCGTCCACGATCTCGAGCTGCCCCTTGCTGGGCTCGCGGTAGATATCGACCGGGCAGACCTGGGTCAGGTGCCCAGGCAGCTCCGGATCACTCTTGATCGCCTCGTCGTCGACCTCGATCGCGATGAAGATGCCGTCGTTTCTCATGCCGAACCGCCGCCTCTCGTCCACGCCGGGATGCCGAGGCCGGGCGGCTGCATGTGCGGCACGCCGGAGGGCAGCTTGTCCTTCATGATGTCCGGGATCTCCGAGATCTCCTCGGCGACCGTGATCCCGGCGTCGGCGAGCCGAGCGATCTTCTCCGTGGCGCTGTCCTCCTTGCCTTCCACGATCGTGCCGGCGTGTCCGAAGCTCATGCCGGGCATCTCGTCCATGAAGCGCCCCGCCATGAACGCGACGATCGGCATGCGGCAGTTGTGCTCGATCACCCAGGCGGCGAGCTCGGCCTCCATGCGCCCGCCCGGCTCGGTGTAGATGACGATCCCCTGCGTCTGCTTGTCGGCCTCGAACAGCGGCATGAGCTCGGCGTAGGTCGAGCCGATGATCGCGTCGCCGCCGATCGAGACGGCGGTCGACTGGCCGAGGCCGGCCGCGCTGAGCGTCGAGGACATCTCGGTCGTCATGCCGCCCGAGCGGCTGATGACGCCGATCGGACCGGGCGTGTAGGCCTGCTCGGCGTTCACCGCGGGACCGCCGATGCCGCCCATCTTGATGACGTCGGGCACGATGATCCCGAGGCAGTTGGGGCCGATGATGCGCGCGTCCCTGGCCGTCGCAAGCTCGACCATCTCGGCGACGTCGCCACGCGGGATGCGCTCGGTGACGATGACGATGAGCTTGACGGCGCTCTCGATCGCCTCGAAGACGGCGTCCTTCGTGAACGCGGGCGGGACGGTGACGACCGACCCGTCGATCGGCCCGCCGTGAGCCTCGACGCACTGGGCCACCGTGTCGTACACCATCACGCCGTGGACGTCGCGGCCCTTGCGACCGGGCGTGACGCCGCCGACGATCTTCGCGCCGGTGCCGTAGTCGAGGCACTCGCGCGTGAGGTTGACCGCCTCGCGGCCGGTGATGCCCTGGACGATGAACGTCGTGTTGGCGCCGATCAGGATGCTCACGATGCAGCCTCCGCCTCCGCCTCCGCCTCCGCCTCCGCCTTCGCCGGCGTTCCGGCGATCTTCTCCACGGCGCGGCGTGCGGCCTCGTGCATCGACACCGAGCGGTCGGCGTAGTCGACGCCGTACTTCTCGAGAATCTTGAAGCCCTCTTCCTCCCACGCCCCGGGGATGCGGAAGATCGCGATCTTCTCGGCCGGGTCCATGCCGAGCTCGATGCAGGCCTTGATGACGCCGCGCGCGACGATGTCCACGCGGGTGTTGGACACGATCGACATCATCACCGCAATCTTGTCGACGCCGGGCTTCTGGAGCACGAGCTTCGCCAGGCCGCAGGCCTTCTGCACGGACGGGTTGCCGCCGATCTCGCAGTAGTTCGCCGGCTCACCGCCGTGCGCGCGGACGGCATCGAAGAGCGTCAGCGAGCCGCCGCCGGCGCCGATGACGAGGCCGATGTTGCCGTCGAACTCGGTGACGTTGCCGGCGACGCCGCGGTGGTCGGTGCTGTCGACCGCCTCGCCGGCGAGCTCGAACGGCGTCGGCTCGCGGGCCAGGCGCGTCTCGTCGTCGCCGACGCCGAGGTCGGCGAGCAGCTGCTTGTGGCGCCCGCGCGCCTCGTTCTCCATGTCCATGTGCGCGTCGAGCGCGACGAACGAGCCGTCGTGCATCTCGCACAGCGGGTTGATCTCGGCGAGCACCATGTCGTTGTCGACGAAGAGCTGCGCGAGGCGCCGGACGATCGGCGTGAGCTGCTGCAGCGCGCGGCCGGAGACGCCGGTCTGGGCGATGCACTCCTTCGCGTGGAAATCGGACAGCGGCAGGATGTTCGAGAGGTGCACGCGCCCGACGTGCTCGGGATGCTGCTCGGCGACCTCCTCGATGTCGATGCCGCCCATGTCGCTGAAGAGGATCACGGGCTTCTTCGCGATGCCGTCCCACACGACGCCGGCGTAGTACTCCTGCTTGATCTGGGCCTTCGGGTCGACGAGCACCCCGCGCGGCTTGTGCCCGGCGATCTCGAGCTCGAGGATGTCCGCGGCGAACTGCTCGGCCTCGTCGGGCGTGTCGGCGAACTTCACCCCGCCGGCCTTCATGCGCCCGCCGGTGAGCACCTGCGACTTGATGACCGTCGGCCCGCCGATCCGCTCAGCGATGCTCCGCGCCTCGCTCGCGTCGGTCGTGAAGCCGAAGTCCGTGACCGGGATCCCCGCCCGCTTGATGATCTCGCGGGACTCGTACTCGTAGAAACGCATCTGCTCCTGAACTGCCGTCGGAACGACTTCCCTGACTTTCGTCAGGCGGCGGCGAACCCTATCGGTCAGCGGGAGCGCAGGCGTTCGAGCGCCCGGCGCGCGAGCCCGACGACGTCGCTCGTCGAAACCGGGTCGTCGCGTTCGACCGACGTGCCGTCGGGGACGCCGACGGTGCCGCCGAGGTCGAGCATGACGACGGCGGCGCGTGCCGATCAGCGTGGCGATCAGGCGGCCGCGCCCTCCATCTCGTAGGCCTCGGCGAGCTCGGGGTCCTTGCGCGCGAGCATCTCGGCGAGATCCACCATGACGCGGCACTGCTTCCACGTCGCGTCGTCCTGCATCTTGCCGTCGATCATGTGCACGCCGCGTCCGTCGGGGATCGCCTCGATGACCTTCTTGGCGAAGAGCACCTCGTCGGGGTTGGGCGAGAAGACCTTCTTGGCGATGTCGATCTGCACCGGGTGCAGCGACCACGCGCCGACGCAGCCCATGAGAAACGATGCGCGGAACTGCGCCTCGCAGCCGACGACGTCCTTGATGTCGCCGAACGGGCCGTAGAAGGGCAGCATGTCGCGCGACGCGCACGCGTCGACCATGCGGCCGATCGAGTAGTGCCACAGGTCCTGCATCGCGCTCGCCCGCGGAGCGTCGGGATCGTCGGGATCGGGATCCTCGATCGTCCGGTAGCCCGGGTGGCCGCCGCCGACGCGCGTCGTCTTCATGCGCCGGCTGGCCGCGAGGTCGGCTGGTCCGAAGCTCATGCCCTGCATGCGCGGGCTCGCCGACGCGATCTCCTCGACGTTGGACACCCCGAGCGCGGTCTCGAGCAGCGCGTGGATGAGGATCGGGCGCTCGAGCTTGGCCTTCGCCTCGAGCTGGGCGAGGAGCCGGTCGACGTAGTGGATGTCCCACGGCCCCTCGACCTTGGGGACCATGACGACCGACAGCTTGTGGCCGATCTCGGCGACGATCTGCGTCAGGTCGTCGAGGATCCACGGTGACTCGAGCGAGTTGACGCGCGTCCACAGCGCCGTGTCGCCGAGGTCCATCTCGCGCCCGACCGTGATGAGCCCCTCGCGCGCGGTCTCCTTGCGCTCGACCGGCACCGCGTCCTCGAGGTTGCCGAGCAGGATGTCGACCTTCTGCGCGATGTCGGGCGCCTTGGCGACCATCTTCTCGTTGGAGAAGTCGAGGAAGTGGATCATCCGCGACGGGGTCACGGGGATCTCGTGCAGCGGGTCGGGCGCGCCGATCGCCTGCGGCTTGAAGAAGGCTCGAGGGTTGCGCAAGGGGGCCGATCTCCAGAGGTCGGGGGAGGTGCACGCGCCAACCTACCGCCGTTCGGCATGATCCGCGTGCTGCTCGACCCAAGGAGAACGATGAGCGACGACTTCACCACCGACCAGGCCGAGCGCGAGGCGTCCGGCGCACACCCCTACGGCCGCTACCTCGAGGAGTTCGACGTCGGGGCGGTCTACAAGCACTGGCCGGCCAAGACGGTGACCGAGGCCGAGGACCACCTCTTCTGCCTGCTGACCATGAACCACCACCCGCTGCACGTCAACGACGTCTACGCGAAGGCCTCCCAACAGGGCCGCAACGTCGTCGTGGGGCCGATGGTCTACTCGCTCGCGCTCGGCATGAGCGTCTCCGATGTCAGCGGCAAGGCGATCGCCAACCTTCAGACCGAGGATCTGCGCCACCCGGCGGCGGTCTTCCACGGGGACACGCTGTTCTGCGAGTCCGAGGTGCTCGAGAAGCGCGAGTCGAAGTCCAAGCTCGACCGCGGCACGGTGAAGGTCCACACCCGGGTCTTCAACCAGGACGGCGTCCTCGTCGCCGAGTTCAAGCGGCTCGTGCTCGTGCCCCGCAAGGAGCACGGGTGAGGCGCCGCGCGAACTGCGCGGCGTCTCCCCGACCGCGTCAGCTGCCGGTCGCGCCGTCGACGTAGACGTAGAAGCGGGCCGCGTCCGCCGGAGCGGGTGGTGTCACGCCACCCGGAACGGTGCCGTCGCTCGCGCGCGGCGCCACGACGATGACGTCGTTGGCCTCGGTGTTCGGCGGGGCGCAGGCGACGAACGCCGCCCCGCACGGGGCCGTGCCCGTCTCGCCCGACAGGATCGCGCTGCCGTCCGTGTTCGCGACCGCGATCTGCGCGCGCAGGCCCTTGTTGCGCACGTCGGACCCCGCGTCGATGTAGCAGTTCGCGTTCGAGCTGTAGCAGTTGACGATCGAGAATCCGCCCGTCTGCTGCTCGATCTCGCCGGACTCGTTGATGAGCGCCCAGCGGGTGCCGAGCTCGGCGGAGTCCGTGCCGTCGAGCGTGTCCGCGTCCAGGCCGGCCTTCGCGCGGGCGAGTGCGATGAGCTCGGCCGCCTCGCGGCCGTCGAGCCGGTCGGCGTTCAGCCCGGTGGCGACGCCGGTGGCGTTCGTCGTGAACGGCTTCTTCGTGTCGCCGCCGCTGCCTGCGGTGATGACGCCGGCGATGAGGCCGTTGCGCGCGTTGAAGTCGAACGCCCGCCCGTCGGCGAGGTTGTTGGCGCGCAGGCACGGGTTGCTCGTGCTGGCGGCGTTCGCCCGGCAGCCGTAGACCGCTCCGCCGCCCGTCGACGAGAGGTTGGACTGCCGCGTCGCGTAGCCGCCCTTGGCCCCGGTTCCGGCGCCGACCTTCGAGATGATCTCGGTCTCCTTCGTCGTCGTGCCGTTGCGCGCGCCCTCGCGCAGGAAGTCCCCGGTCTTCGCGACGGCGAACGGCGACAGCCCGATCACGAGCAGACCGGTCGCGGCGAGCACCGAACGCGTCCGCGGCGAGCGGCCGGACCTGCGGGCGCGCGACCCCGCGCGCTGAGCTGAATCGTCCATGCTGAAACTCCCTTGTGTCGTGTCTGCGCTCTCCTACGCAGCGCGACGACCGAGGGTTGATGGGCGCGCAGACCCTGGCGCGCCGCAACGCGCCAGGTCTACGGGTTTCGGCCTACGGTCATCGCGAGCGATGACCTCCGGACGACGTCACATCAGGTCATCGCGAGCGATGACCTCCGGACGACGTCACATCAGGTCATCGCGAGCGATGACCTCCGGACGACGTCACATCACGTCAGCAGACGGCCGTCAGATGGAAGCCGCGGTCGTCGGCGGCGCCGCCGCCGTCGAACGTCCGGACGTCGACGGTCGTCGTCTTCTTGTCGGCGGCGACGGCCGGCGTGACCGTGGCCTGCCCGGCGGACGTGCCCGTGACGGTGGCCGACAGCGCACAGCTCGTCAGGTCGCCGTTGACGACCACGCTGTAGGTCCCGGCGCCGGGTGGGTTCGTCACGCCGCCGGCGGGAACGCCGCGTGACTGCACCGCCGTGCCGGCCAGGCTGACCTGCGCGAACGAGTTCTTCGCGGCGGCGTCGCTGACGATCTCGCCGGCGCTCCTGCCGTCGACGCGGTCGGCGTTCAAGCCGGTCGCGACGCCGGTTGCGTTGGTCGTGAACGGCTTCTTCGCGTCACCGCCCGATCCCGCCGTGATCGTGCCCACGACGACGCCCTTGATCGAGTTGAACTCGAACGCCCGGCCCGTCGACAGGTTGTTGGCGCGCACGCAGGGCTTGCTGCTGGAGACCGAGCCGGCGCGGCAGCCGTACACGGCGCCGCCGCCGCTCGAGGAGACGTTCGACTGCCGGGTCGAGTAGCCGCCCTTCGGTCCGTTCCCGGCGCTGATGCGCGAGATGATCTCGGTCTCCTTCGTCGTCGTGCCGTTGCGCTTGCCCTCGCGCAGGAAGTCGCCCGTCTTGGCGACCGCGAACGGCGACAGGCCGATTACGAGCAAGCCCGTCGCGGCGAGCACCGAGCGGGTGCGCGGCGAGCGCGCCGGCATGGGCGCGCTGGACTGGGCGCGCGGAGCTGATTCGTCCATCATTAGGACCCCCCTGAGGTCGTGAACGGGACTGTGTGTGTGCGCGTACCGACCCGGCCTCGGGGGGTAAAGTTGCGGTGCAGCCCCGAACTGACGCCGCGGCGCATCGGCGAAAACCACGGAGCCGGGCGCGATGGTTTGGCCTGGTCCACATCGCGGACACGCGGTCGGGGCCGACTTGCGCGACAATCGTGTTCGACCCGGAGCCGAACGAGGAGCAAGAGTGAGTACGACGACCGTCCCGACGAAGCACCAGAAGCTGGCCCAGTGGGTCGAGGAGATCGCGGCCCTGACCAAACCGAAGGACATCCACTGGTGCGATGGCTCCGCGGAGGAGTACGACCGCCTGGCGCAGCAGCTCGTCGATGCGGGCACGTTCACGAAGCTCGACGACGCGAAGCGTCCGAACTCCTACCTCGCGCGCTCTGACCCGGGTGACGTCGCGCGCGTCGAGGACCGCACATTCATCTGCACGGAGACGCAGCACGGCGCCGGCCCGACGAACAACTGGACCGATCCGACCGAGATGCGCGAGACGCTCAACGGCCTGTTCGACGGCTGCATGCGCGGGCGCACGATGTACGTCCTGCCGTTCTCGATGGGGCCGCTCGGCTCGCCGATCGCGCATATCGGTGTCGAGCTGACCGACTCCGCCTGCGTCGCGGTGAACATGATGATCATGACCCGCGTCGGCGCGAGGACGCTCGACGTGCTCGGCGAGGACGGCGAGTTCGTCCCCTGCGTGCATTCCGTCGGCGCGCCGCTGGAGGAGGGCGAGGAGGACGTCTCCTGGCCCTGCAACGCGGAGAACAAGTACATCGTCCACTTCCCCGAGACGCGTGAGATCTGGTCCTTCGGCTCCGGCTACGGCGGCAACGCGCTGCTCGGCAAGAAGTGCTTCGCGCTGCGGATCGCCTCGCGCATGGCGCGCGACGAGGGCTGGATGGCCGAGCACATGCTCATCCTCAAGCTCACCTCGCCCGAAGGTGAGGTCAAGGTCGTCACCGGCGCCTTCCCGAGCGCGTGCGGCAAGACGAACCTCGCGATGCTCATCCCGACCATCGACGGCTGGACCGTCGAGACGATCGGCGACGACATCGCGTGGATGAAGTTCGGCGAGGACGGCCGCCTGTACGCGATCAACCCCGAGACGGGCTTCTTCGGCGTCGCGCCGGGCACGGGCGAGGAGACGAACCCCAACGCGATGGCGACGGTCGCCAAGAACACGCTGTTCGCCAACTGTGCGCTCACCGACGACGGCGACGTGTGGTGGGAGGGCATGACATCCGAGCCGCCCGCGCACGCGATCGACTGGAAGGGCAACGACTGGACGCCCGAGTCCGAGACGCCCGCCGCCCATCCGAACGGCCGCTTCACGACGCCCGCCGCGCAGGACCCGGCGATCGCGCCCGAGTGGGAGGACCCGAGGGGCGTGCCGGTCGACGCGATGATCTTCGGCGGGCGGCGCGCGACGGTCATCCCGCTCGTGACGGAGTCCTTCGACTGGGAGCACGGTGTCTTCCTCGGCTCGACGATGAGCTCGGAGATGACGGCGGCGGCGGCCGGCGGCGTCGGCCAGTTGCGCTTCGACCCCTTCGCGATGCTGCCGTTCTGCGGCTACAACATGGCCGAGTACTTCCAGAACTGGCTCGACATCGGGGCCCGCGACGGCGCCCAGCTGCCGAAGCTCTTCTACGTCAACTGGTTCCGCAAGGACCCCGACACGGGCACGTTCCTGTGGCCGGGCTTCGGCGAGAACTCGCGCGTGCTGGAGTGGGTCTTCCGGCGCTGCGCGGGCACTGCCGAGGGCGTCGAGACGGCCGTCGGGATCGTGCCGGCGGCCGATGAGCTGAACACCGACGGCCTCGACCTCGCGGACGAGGACCTGGCGAAGGTGCTCGAGGTCGACGCGGACGCCTTCAAGGCTCAGCTCCCGCAGGTGCGCGAGTTCCTGGCGAAGTTCGGCGACGACCTGCCCCCCGAGATCACTTCCCAACTCGATGCGTTCGAGGAGCGCCTCAACGACGCCTGATGCTTCAGCTATTCAGGCGCTGGCTGCGCCAGCGTCGCCGGAAGAAGGCGATGCGCCGCTAGCCACTCATTCGGGATCGATCGCCTTGCCCAGCGCGGCGAGGCGGTCGTCCCACTGCGCGCCGGCGGCGGTCATCCAGCCGATCGCGTCGCCCGGCGGGGTGGGGGTGGCCTGAAAGCGCGTCTCGCGGCCGTCGCGCTCCGACGCGACGAGCCGCGCCTGCGCGAGTGCGCAGCTCGACGAGCTCTACGTGCGGCACACGGGCCGGACAGCGGAGCAGATCCACGCCGACTCCGACCGTGACCGCTTCATGACGCCGGGCGAGGCCGTCGCGTACGGGCTCGTCGATCAGATCGTCGCCGCGAAGCGCTGACGGGTCCGCAAGCGCAATCGCACCGGATCGGGGCGCGCGGGGTACCGTGCGCGCATGAGCACGGACGTCGCGGAGGACGAAGGGTCGGTCGCGCCCGGGTCGGAGTGGGACTCCGAGCTGTACCGCATGTCGACGCGGCAGTTCGACGGCGCGGCGGACCTCCTGGCGCTCGACCAGGAGTTCCGCGCGCGGCTGCGCGATCCGCGCCGCTCGCTCGTCGTCAACTTCCCCGTCCGCCTGGACAGCGGCCGGACGGCCTCGTTCACCGGCTACCGGGTGCAGCACACGCTGACGATGGGCCCGACGAAGGGCGGCTTTCGCTACGCGCCGGACGTGTCGCTCGGGGAGTGCGCGGCGCTCGCGATGTGGATGACGTGGAAGTGCGCGCTGCTCGGCGTGCCCTACGGCGGCGCGAAGGGCGGCGTGCGCGTCGAGCCGCGCGGGCTGAGCGACGGCGAGCGCGAGCGCCTGACGCGCCGCTACGCGGCCGAGCTCATCCCGATCGTCGGCCCGGAGCAGGACATCCCGGCGCCGGACATCGCGACCGGCGAGCGCGAGATGGCGTGGTTCATGGACACGTACTCCCAGCAGGTCGGCTACTCGGTGCCCGGCGTCGTAACCGGCAAGCCGCTCGTGCTCGGCGGCACGACGGGCCGGCGCGAGGCGACCGGCCTCGGCGTCGTCTACGTGCTCGAGGCGGTCTGCGACCGGCTGGAGCTGCCGATCCGCGACGCGCGCGTGGCGATTCAGGGCTTCGGCAACGTCGGCGGGGTGGCGGCGCGCGAGCTCTTCGCGATCGGGGCGCGCATCGTCGCCGTCTCCGACGCCACCGGCGGCCTCACCCGCGCCGACGGCCTGGACATCGACGCGCTCGACCTGTGGGTCGCCGAGCACGGCTCGCTCGCCGGCTACCCCGACGCCGACCCCGTCGGCCCGGCCGACGTGCTCGAGCTGCCGTGCGAGATCGTCATCCCGGCGGCGACCGCGCGCCAGATCACCGAGGAGAACGCCGACCGCCTCGACTGCCGGATCGTCATCGAGGCCGCCAACGGACCGACGACGCCCGACGCCGAGGAGATGCTGCTCAAGCGGGGCATCACGGTCATCCCCGACGTGCTCGCCAACGCGGGCGGCGTCACCGTCTCCTACTTCGAGTGGGTCCAGGACCAGCAGCGCTACAGCTGGGACGCGATCGACGTCCAGGAGCGCCTGCGGCGCCAGATGCGCGCCGCCTTTCACCGCGTGACCGAGGCCGTCGACCGGCTCGAGGTCGACTGGCGCTCCGCGGCGCTGTCGGTCGCGATCGAGCACGTCGCCGAGGCGGCGCGGCTGCGCGGGATCTATCCGTGATCAGTGCCGCGCGTCGCCGGTCGCGGCCGGCGGCCGTGACTCCTCGGCCAGCGAGGTGATCGCGAGCATCCCGCGGGCGGCCTCCTCGAGCACCGTGGTGGCCTCGTCGGAGTTGCGCGCGTAGAGCTCGACGAGCAGGTGCACGACGATCTTGTCGGCGTCGTGCTTGTGGAAGCGCACGTGCGTGAAGAACTCGCGCGTGCCGTGGTCGCCGAAGGCGGCGTAGGAGAGCGCGTCGCCGGCCTCGGGGCCCGAGCAGGTCTCGACGTCCTCGGCGTCGACGGTCACCGTGCACGAGGCGACCCACGGGGTGCCGGCGATCATCCGCTCCCAGCGGTCCTCGATCGGCTCCACGCGACTGTTGTGAAAGCCGAGATGGGGCTGGTCGTGCATGCACTCCAGGCACTGCACGACGGCCTCCTGGAGCTCATCGACGGGCTCTGCGGGCTCGCCGGTCTCGGGATCGATCTTGTGGATGCCCTCGTAGTGGACCTGCACCTCGAGGTCGGTTGACCAGCAGCGGTAGCAGCGCAGCCACGGGCGGGCTTCGGAGCCTTCCATGGCGCCAGTGTAGGTCGTCAGCCAAACGTGAAGGCGTAGCCGCTGACACCGGGCGCGAAGCGCAGCGTCAGGACGTGCTCCTCGATGCCGTCGAGGCCCACGAGGCGATACAGGCGCTGGCGGCGCACCGTGACGGCCGAGCCGGTCACGTCGTCGCCCGCATCCGCGCCGGCGATCGGTTTGCCGTCCAGGTACACGCGCACGGTGCGTGGCCGGTCGCCGCGCGAGGACATGACGAGGTACACGGACCTGCCAAACACGCGCGCGCTGAGCCGCGCGCCGCGCACGGCGCGCGCCGACTCGCGGTCCACGGCCCAGCGGCCGCCGAGCGTGAAGACGTTGCGCGGCAGCCGGGCGGTCTCCCACGG
>JBOGYT010000171.1:0-7955 GCA_050696955.1 Solirubrobacteraceae bacterium
ACTCGGTGATCAGCTTGAGAATCTCGTCGGCCAATCGTCGATCACCACGCTCGGCGCGCGCGGCTCCGCGCAAGGCCTCGAGCGGGGCCTCACCGCGAGCAAACTCGCGCGTGACATCCCTCAGATCGGGCGGCATCCCACCAGTCTTGCAAGGCGCGCAATGGATCGACCACAGCGGCGCGGGGTCACGGCGTCAACCGCTGACTCGCTCTGCCAGGAACCCCTCCCACGTCCGGCCGCCGGCAGCAAGGTTCGCGCCGGCCCGGACTGCGCGGGCGGCCTTGCCGGGCCTGGCCGCCACCTCCCCGGCGTCGTTCTCGGCGCGCACCAGACGGCGGTCCAGATGGGCGCAGCGCAGGAGATCCACGGGACCTCATCGCCGACCCAGCGCGTCTGCGCCAGCTCGACCTGGTGATCCTGAACGTCTGACGACCGCCGGGTCGACACACGTCGATCAGTCTTCCGACGGCTCGCGCTGCGCGTGGAGCGCGGCGAGCCATCCGTCGAGGTCGCGCACGTGCCAGGCCATGGCGTCCTCGCCGCCGTCCGAGGTGCGCCAGCGCGCGCAGAGCAACGTCGATCCGACCCATCTGCCGAGCCACGACCGCTCGGTCCCGACCGAGGAGGTCTCCGCCGCGAGCGGGATCGTCGTCTCGCGCTGCGCGATCCACTGGCGGAAGCGGAGCTCTTCGGGCGTCAACACCAGCCGTCCGTTACCGCGCACCTGCCCGCGGCCGCGGGACTGCAGCCCCAGCCGCCGAGCTCGTCCTCGAGTCCGTCTGGACCCGCTTCGCGCGGCGGGACACCGCAATCAGGACAACGGCCAAGACCACAGCGACAAAGACGAGTATCGCCAGGACGAGCGCCACAACGCCCGGGCCGGACATCGCCCCGGCAGCGCCGCCCGACTCAGCCCAGAACCGCCTCGAGGCGCCGCTCGAGCGCCCCGGCAATCGCCTCGCGGACGAACCCGGGCTCGAACCGCTCGACGGTCGCTTCGAGGAAGCCCTCGATGACGAGCCGCTTGGCATGCTCCATGCTCAGGCCGCGCGACTGCAGGTAGTACAGCTGCTCGGGGTCGATCTGGGCGATCGCCGCGGCGTGGGTGCAGCGCACGTCGTTGGCGAGGATCTCGAGGCCGGGGATCGCGTCAGCGTGCGCGGTCTTCGTCAGCAGCAGGTTGCGCGACTCCTGGAAGGCGTCGATCTGCTGCGCGCCGGGATCGACCTTGATCATCCCCGACCAGACGGTGTTCGAGCGGCCATCCAGGATGCCGCGGAACGCGAGGTCCGACGTCGTGTTGGCCGCCGCGTGCTCCTGCGTCGTCGCGTAGTCGAGGTGCTGGCGCCCGTGCGTCGCGTAGGCGCCGGTGACCTTCGCGTCCGAGCCGGGACCCGCGAGCTGCGTGTCCATCTTCACGCGGCCGTTGCCGGCGCCGAACCCGAGGGCGATCCAGTCAAGCGCGCCGTCGCGCTCGACGACGCCGCGCTGGGCACCGAAGATCCACGTGGTCTCGCTCAGTCCCTGGGCGCAGACGTAGCGCAGCCGCGAGTTCTGACCGACCGACAGCTCGGTGACCGTGTTGAACAGCGCTTGCTGGCCGTCCTCGGTGGAGACGTACTGCTCCCACACCTCGGCCTGGGCGCCCTCCTCGAGCACGACGAGCGTGCGCCAGTGAAGCGCGGTGCCGGCCTGCGCCTGGGCCACGGTCACGACGATCGGCGCGTCCAAGACCACGCCGCGCGGGACGTAGACGAACGCGCCGCCCTGCCAGCCGGCCTCGTTGCGGGCGACGAACGGATCCTCGGCGTCGATGATCGTGCCGAAGTGGCGCTCGACGAGCTCGGGATGCTCCGCGATCGCGGTGCTCAGCGGCATGACGATGACACCGTCGGCGCCCGTCTCCGGCGCGTCGGCGTAGACGTTGTCGACCTGCTCGAGGACGATCGCACCCTCGGGCGTCTCGAAGACGCCGAGGCCGCCGGCGTCGACCGACTGCGCCTCGGCCTCCGGCATGAGGAACCCGTCGAGGTCGAGCTTCTGCAGCGACGTGAACTCCCAGCCGGGGGTCCCGCGAAACGACGGCAGCGGCAGGGCCCGCGTCAGCGAGACGGCGCGCTCCCGGCGCGCCGTCAGCCACTGCGGTTCGGTGACGGTCATATCAGGAATGGGTGTCATGAAATCGGTGATCGGGTGGATCTGGCGAGGTCATCCGCGGATGCCTGGCGCCGCACGCCGGACAAGGAGAGTGCTCTGCACGGACCTGTCCGGTGGGTGGTGCCGGGCGCCGCGGGGAACCGCCAGATTCAGCCGATCGAGCCCTCCATCTGGAGCTCGATCAAGCGGTTCATCTCGACGGCGTACTCCATCGGCAGCTCCTTGACGATCGGCTCGATGAAGCCGTTCACGATGAGCTTGGATGCCTCTTCCTCGTCAAGACCGTGGGTCATGAGGTAGAAGAGCTGCTCCTCGCCGACCTTCGAGACCGTCGCCTCGTGGCCGACGTCGACGTCGTCCTCGCCGATGCGGATCGTCGGGTACGTGTCCGAGCGCGAGTGCTCGTCGAGCAGCAGCGCGTCGCAGACGACCTTCGACTTCGAGCCGTGCGCGCCCTTGGCGACCTCGAGCAGGCCGCGGTACGAGCCGCGCCCGCCGTCCTTGGAGATCGACTTGGCGAAGATGTTCGACGTCGTGTTCGGCGCCGCGTGGATGATCTTGCCGCCGGCGTCCTGGTGCTGGCCGGCGCCGGCGAACGCGATCGAGAGGATCTCGCCGTGGGCGCGCTCACCGGTCAGGTAGACCGACGGGTACTTCATCGTCAGCTTCGACCCGAGGTTGCAGTCGACCCATTCGACGGTCGCGTCCCGCTCGGCGATCGCGCGCTTGGTGACGAGGTTGAAGACGTTCGTCGACCAGTTCTGCACCGTCGTGTAGCGGATCCGCGCGCCCGGCTTGGCGATGAGCTCGACGACCGCCGAGTGCAGCGAGTCCGACGAGTACGTCGGCGCCGTGCAGCCCTCGACGTAGTGCACGAACGAGCCCTCGTCGGCGATGATCAGCGTGCGCTCGAACTGGCCCATGTTCTCCGTGTTGATGCGGAAGTAGGCCTGGAGCGGCATGTCGATGTGCACGCCCGGCGGCACGTAGACGAACGACCCGCCCGACCACACGGCGCTGTTCAGCGCGGCGAGCTTGTTGTCGTTGGCCGGGATGATCGTCGAGAAGTACTCCTTCACGAGCTCCTCGTGCTCGCGCAGGCCCGTGTCCATGTCCATGAAGATGACGCCCTGCGCCTCGAGCTTCTCGTTGATCTGGTGGTAGACGACCTCGGACTCGTACTGGGCGCCGACACCGGAGAGGAACTTGCGCTCGGCCTCCGGGATGCCGAGGCGGTCGAACGTCTTCTTGACGTCGTCGGGCACGTCGTCCCATGAGCGCTCGGCGCGCTCGGACGCGCGTACGAAGTAGTGGATGTTGTCGAAGTCGACCTCGGCGAGGTGCGGCGAGCCCCACGTGGGCATCGGCCGGGCGAGGAAGTACTCGAGCGCCTTGAGGCGGAACGCGCGCATCCAGTCGGGCTCGTTCTTGAACTCGGAGATCTTCTCGACGAGCTCCTTCGTCAGACCCTTGGGCGCCTTGTAGAGGTAGTTCTCGGCATCGTGGAAGCCGTACTTCTCCGTGTAGTCGGAGTTGATGCCCTGAAGGCCCTCTTGCTCAGCGATGGTCTCGGGAGTTGCCATGTAGCTATTCAACCTCCAGCTTGATCATGTCGTCCTCGACCCTGACGTCGAACGTCTCGACAGGGACGTAGGCGGGCAGGGTCTTGGGAACTCCGGTTCGCAGGTCGAAGACGGAGCCGTGGCGCGGGCATTCGACCGTGCAGCTGTCCGGGTCGAACGGGCCATCGGCGAGGTTGCCGTTGTCGTGCGAGCAGCGATCCTCGATCGCGTGCAGCTCGCCGTTGCAGTTGAAGATGCCGATCTCCAGGTCTTCCCATTCGACAATGCGAGCGGTGCCGGGCGGCAGCTCGGAAATCGGGCAGATGTCGATGGTCTCAGACATGAAGAATGCGGCGCGTCAGGCACAATCCCGCCTTCGCTACTCGGATATAGACCAGTGTAGCGCCGGAGGGCAATGCTCATAGGTGATCCGCGCCCTTCGGATGGCGGTCGATGCCGCCCTCGGCCTCGCTCGGCGGGGTCTCGGGCTCCCAGTCCACGGACTGGCCGAGCGCCGCGCCCTTGAGCACCTTCAGCGTCAGCAGCGCGCACTTCATCCGCGTCGCGGAGATGTCGATCCCGAGCAGATCGAGGACGTACTGGCGGTCGAGCTTGATGAGCTCGTCGACCGTCATGCCCTTGATCTCGTCGGAGGTCATCGATGCCGACGCCTGGCTGATCGCGCAGCCGTGGCCCGAGAAGCGCAGGTCCTCGATGCGGTTCTCGTCGTCGGTGCGGATCTCGACGCGCAGCTCGTCGCCGCAGAGCGGGTTTGAGTCCTCGAAGCTCAGGTCGTACGGGTCGAGATGCCCCCAGTTATGCGGGCTCTTGTAGTGCGCGAGGATCTCCTCGCGGTACAGGGAGTCCATGGACATCACGCGGACCTCCGATCCGAGCTGATCCCGGCGACGGACGAGGAATGACTCGAAGTCATCACGCGAAGATCCTCCGGACGTCGTGGATAGCGTCGACGAGCGCGTCGATCTCAGAGCGCGTCGTGTGCACGGCGAACGAGGCGCGCGTGGTCGCGGCGACGCCGAAGCGCTTCATGAGCGGCTGCGCGCAGTGATGGCCGGCGCGGACGCAGACGCCGCTCGAGCCGAGGATCTCGGCGACGTCGTGCGGGTGCGCCAGATCGAGCGTGAACGCGACGAGGGCGCCGCGGCGGTCGGCGTCGGTCGGGCCCATGATCGTCAGGCCGGGGACCTCCTGCAGGCGCTCGAACGCGTAGGCGGTCAGGTCGCGCTCGTGCGCGCGAATCGCCTCCATGCCGATGTCCGCGACGAAGTCGACCGCAGCGCCGAGACCGATCGCCTCGGCGATGTTCGACGTGCCGGCCTCGAACTTTGCCGGCAGCTCGCCCCAGCGGATCTCCTCGACCGAGACCGACGAGATCATGTGCCCGCCGCCGATGAACGGCGGCATCGCGGCGAGCAGCTCCTTGCGCCCGTGCAGCACCCCGATCCCGGTCGGGCCGTAGAACTTGTGCCCGGTCCAGGCATAGAAGTCGGCGTCGAGCTCTCCGACGTCGACCGGCATCTGCGGCACGGCCTGCGAGCCATCGACGACGACGATCGCGCCGGCGGCGTGCGCGCGCTGCACGATCTCGGCGACGGGCGTGATCGTGCCCGCCGCGTTGGAGACATGCGTCGTGGCGACGAGCTTGACGTCGCCCTTGGCGAGCACCGCGTCGAGCGCATCGAGGTCGAGGATCGCCTCGTCGTCGACGCCGATCATCTCGAACGTGGCTCCCGTGGCCTCGCAGAGCATGTGCCAGGGAACGAAGTTCGAGTGATGCTCGAGCTCCGTGACGACGACGCGGTCGCCCGGGCCGACGTTCGCCCGCCCCCACGAGTACGCGACGAGGTTGATCGCCTCGGTCGCGTTCTTGCAGAAGATCGTCGTGTTGGCCGGCCAGTTGAGGAACGCCGCGATCCGGTCGCGCGCACCCTCGAACAGCTCCGTCGCCTCGGCCGCGAGCGCGTAGACGCTGCGGTGCACCGTGCCGCGGTGGTGCTCGTAGTAGTCGTCCATCGCGGCGATGACCGGCCGCGGCGTCTGCGACGTCGCGGCGGAGTCGAGGTACACGACCCCCTCGCGCTCCAGCGAGGGAAAGCCCGTGGCGAGCGGTGTGTCGGTCAGCGTCGTCACGACACCGGCAGCGCGAACTCTTCGCGAATCCCCGCGTAACCCTCCGCCTCGAGGCGGTCGACGAGCTCGGGGCCGCCGTCGGTGGCAATGCGGCCGTCGAACATGATCGACACCTTCGTCGGCGTGACCATGTGCAGGATGCGCTGGTAGTGGGTGATGATCAGCACGCCCATGTCGGTGCCCGTGGCGACGGTGTTGACGCCGTTGGCGACGACGCTGAGCGCGTCGATGTCCAGGCCCGAGTCGGTCTCGTCGAGGATCGCGAGCTTCGGGTGCTGGAGCGCGAGCTGGAGGATCTCCATGCGCTTCTTCTCGCCGCCGGAGAAGCCCTCGTTCAGGTAGCGCGAGGAGAAATCCTTCGGGACGCTCGTGAGCGTCATCGCCTCCTCGACCGTCTTGCGGAACTCCTTCAGCGAGATGTCGCTCTCACCGCGCGCGTTGCGGTGAGCGTTGATGACCATCCGCAGGTACTTCGTGACGGTCACGCCGGGAATCGCGACGGGGTACTGGAAGGCCATGAACAGGCCCATGAGGGCGCGCTCGTTCGTGTCGGCCTCGGTGATGTCCTCGCCGCCGAAGAGGATCTGGCCCTCGGTGACTTCGAGGTTCGGGTGACCCATGATCGCGTTGGCGAGTGTCGACTTGCCCGAGCCGTTGGGGCCCATGAGGGCATGGATCTCGCCGGGGGTGACGGTCAGGTTGACGCCCTTGAGGATCTGCTTGTCCTCGGCCTGGACGTGAAGGTTGCGGATTTCGAGTTCGGGCATGGTCTCCTTGGTTCTCTCTGAGGCTTGACGGTCGTGAAGGTTCAGGCCGCCGTGGGGGCGGGGTCTCGTACGGGCGGGGTATGGCGCACCTGGAAGTCGCGCTGGCGGAACTCGACGAGCTCGGCGAGCGTCGTGTGGGCGAGCGTCTTCAGGACGCCCACCTGCACGCGGGTCCACAGGAGCTTGGTGGCGCAGCCGCGGCCCTCGTCGTCGTGGTGCGAGCACAGCACGCGGCCGTCGGCGTCCTCACGGTCGTCGACGAAGCACTCCATCGGCGCAACCGAGCCCTCGAGCGCGAGCACCACCTCGTCCATCGTGATCGTCTCGGGCGCGCGCGCGAGGTGGTACCCGCCGTGAGCGCCGCGGGTGCTCTCGACGAGCTCCGCGCGCTTGAGCAGCGCGACGATCCGCTCGAGGTACGCGAGCGGGAGGTTCTCTGCGTCGGCGATCGCCTTCAGCGAGACCGGCTGATCGCCCTCCTGGCAACCGAGCTCGACGAGCAGCCGTACGCCGTACTCCGCCTTCGTCGTGAAGAACATGGCTGCTAATCCTACCAGCGCAGTCGGAATGGACGCCAGCCCGCAATGGCGCGCACGCGCCAGGTATGGGGCGCGACTGGCGGCGCGGATCCCGAGCTTCGGTCGACGCTGCTGTTGGGGTCGCCGCCGGCCTGCGGCGGTCCGCGGGGTTGACGAAGGAATGAGCTGCGATGCGCGGCGAGGGTTCGCGCGCATGGACAAGTGGCCACTCGTGCCGGCGGGGCACCAGGGAGGTCACTTGTTCGCGCATGTCATGCACAAGTGACCGCTCGCCCGCGCGAGCGAGACGGTTGGTCACTTGTTCATGCTCGGCGCGGAGGGCGCGGAGTGCGCGGAGTGCGGAGCGCGCGGCGCGGATCTCGCCCTCTCTCAATGCTGCTGTTTCGCCCCTGAGCGCGGCACCGGTCCCGCGCCGCTCTCGATGCGGCGCATCCCCGAACCGGATCGCTCCGCAGAACGCCGAACCCTTGGACTCCAGGTCGCCGCGCTCGGTCACGACGAGCATCGGCCGGTCGCGATCGGCCAGGCCAGCTCGCGCATCGGGGCCCCGCGCGCAGGGCAAAGAGCTGGGGCGGCGTCAGACCAGGCTCGGCGCCGACGGGGCTGACCCCGTGCTCAGAACCGCCGCACGCTGACCCGCACGACCCCGTCGCGGCGCGACCACGCGAAGATCGCGTAGCGGCCGGCGGTGCGCAGGTCGCGGTTCGTCGCGTTCGTGTGGAAGCGGTCCGGCGGCGGGCCGGCCGGCGCCGCGATCCGGCGAAAGCCCTGCCCCCGGC
>JBOGYT010000172.1:0-16055 GCA_050696955.1 Solirubrobacteraceae bacterium
GTCTCGTACCGCCCGGCACTTGGTCACGATGACCGAGCGTCTCACGCGCGAGCTTGATCGGTGGTCGCGACGGCCGGTGTACGCCGATCAAGCCGGCCTGCTCTTCGCGTGCCCGCAATCTGTCCGGGCGCCGGACTGCCCCCGCCTCAAGCCTGGTGTTTCGCTCCGTGCTTCGTCTCGGCGAGCAGCACGATGCGTCACCATCGACTGATGGCCGCCCGACGCTCCTACGGCACCGGCTCCGTCACCCAGCGCGGCGGCCAGTGGTATGGCCGGTGGCATGCCCAGGGCCGCCGCCTGCAACGCAAGATCGGACCCGTCCGGGCGACGGGGAGTCGCGACGGACTGACGAAGCCGCAGGCCGAAGCCCGCCTGCGGCGCATCATCGAAGACACAGCGGCCGCGCCGATCATCCACGAGCGCGTGACGGTCGAGCAGGCAGGCCGGCGGCTGCTTACCCAGCTCCAAGCACTCGGCCGCAAGCGCTCGACGATGCACGGCTATGAGTCCTACCTGCGTATCCACCTTGCGCCGTACTTCGCGGGACGTGCGCTCGCGCAGATCACCCGCCAGGACGTCGAGGCGTTCATTGCGGACTGCCGCGCGAACGGCCAGTCGGTCAAGTCGACCCTGAACTACGTCGGGCTGCTGCACGGCATCTTCGAGTTCGCCCAGCGCGAAGGCTGGGTCAGCGCCAACCCGTGCAAGCTCGCCGCGAAGCCTCGCACAGCGAGCGCTGACGCTGATATCCACTTCCTCGACCAAGCCGATCTCGATGCGCTGATTGCGGCTGTGCCGGATGACGCGCTCGGCCACGTCGAGCAAGTGATGTATGTCGCCGCCGCGATGACCGGAGCCCGCCAGGGCGAGCTGCTCGCGCTGCGCTGGATGGACGTCGATTGGCCGGCGCGTCGCATCCGCATCCGACGCAACTACGTCCGTGGGGAATACGGCACCCCGAAGAGCAAACGCTCGACGCGGAGCGTCCCACTCGCTGATGTGCTCGGCGGCCAACTTGACCGGCTGCACCAGACCACCGTGCACCAGGCCGACGAGGACCTCGTGTTCTGCCACCCGCACACCGGCCGGCCCATGGACCGCTCGAGGCTGCTCAAGCGCTACAAGTCAGCGCTCAAGCGAGCCGGCGTGCGGGAGGTCCGCTTCCACGATCTGCGCCACACGTTCGGTACGCGCATGGCCGCGGCCGGGGTGCCGATGCGAACGCTTCAAGAGTGGATGGGGCACCGCGACTTCAAGACGACGCTCATCTACGCCGACTACATGCCCGGCGCGCACGAGGCGGATCTCGTCGACGCGGCATTCGCACCGCGGCTTGGTCCCAATCTTGGTCCCAATCTGAGCGAAACCGAGGGCAACTCAAAACCAACAAGCCCAATGAATACGGGGGATTAGCACTCGCAGCTACCCCCCGTAGTCGGTTGTGGTCCAGGCGGTCGGGGGTTCGAGTCCCCTCGCTCACCCTCGCGGCGCGCCAGTGCCGACGGCCTTGTGGCCTGTGGCGCTCGGCGTCATGGCAGCCGGCGAGAACATCGTTGCTGGGTCGAGCTCGCGCGGCAGGCCGTGGGCGTCGGCGTGGAAGTCGATGGTGCGGCGCCACTTGGCGTCGCTCATCGCTCCGAGCTGCGACTCCTCGTCGTCGAAGATGAGCGGCGCGCCGGCCTTCCAGCCGGCGATCACGAGCCTCGCGTCGGCGGTCGGGATCTGGCTCAGGAGGGCGTCGAGGCCGAGCTCCGGGTCGTCGCGGCTCAGCAGCAGCGCGTCGCGGAACGCCGCAACCGCACGCAGGACGCGATCGGGCGCCTCGTGGAGCAGCCGCGTGCTCGTCACGAGGCCGCTGCCGTAGATGTCGATCCCCGCCTCGTGGAAGGGCAGGCAGTCGATCGTCACGCCGAGGCGATCCGCGGCCGCCTGGAACCGCGGGTGCAGGTCGACGAAATCTGCCGCCACGTCGCCCCGCCCCTCCGCGAGCGCTGCCTCGATTCCGGGGTAGGGCATCTCGACGGCGGGCCCCGGACGCAGGTCGAGCCGGGCGAGCAGCGCGAGATACTCGCGCGCGAACGGCGCGGCCGGGTCGCCGAGCAGCGACGCTCCGCCGAGGTCGGCGTGCGTCGCGATCGGCCGGCCGTGCGCCGCGAGCCGGTCGCGCACGACGAACGCCGCCATGTGCGTCTGGCGCGCGACCATGAACACGAAGCGCGCGCCGAGCTCCGGGTCTTCGCGCTTGGCGGCGAGGAAATGCGCCACGCTCGTCAGGCAGAAGTCGCGGTCGCCGCGCGCGACCGCGCGCACGTTCTCCGGGCCCGGGAGCGGATCGAGCATCGTGACGCTCAGCCCGTTGCGGGCGAAGACATCGCGTGTCAGTCCGGCGAAGCACGGCAGCTGGTAGCCGGGGATGCAGCCGGTGCAGTACATCGCCAACCGGACGGGCTGCAGGGTCATCTGGGTTCCTCCTCGGTCGTCGCAAAGAAGCAGGCGACGCGGTGCGCGTCGCCCTCGAGTGTCGGGTCGTGCGCGGCGCAGTACTCGCGCGCCCGCGGGCAGCGCGGCGCAAACCGGCAGCCCGGTTGCACCGCGGCGGCGGACTGCGCCTCGCCGCGCAGCACGATGCGCCGCCGGCTTCGCTCGCGCACCGGATCGGGCACGGGGACCGCGGACAGCAGCGCCTGCGTGTACGGGTGCGCAGGAGAGCCGAAGAGCATGTCGCGCTCGGCGACCTCGACGATCCGCCCGAGGTACATCACCGCGACGCGGCTGCAGATCGAGCGCACGAGCGACAGGTCGTGGGCCACGAACAGGTAGCTGAGCCCGAGCCGCGCCTGCAGGTCGGCGAGCAGCGCGAGGACCTGCGCACGAGTCGTCGTGTCGAGCGCTGACACCGGCTCGTCGAGGACGAGCAGCTTCGGCTCCGTCGCGAGCGCGCGAGCGATCCCGATCCGCTGGCGCTGGCCGCCGCTGAAGGCGCGCGGGTAGCGCTCCGCGTGCTCGGGCTCGAGGCCGACGAGTGCGAGCAGCTCGGCCACGCGTGCGCGGCTCGCCGCGCGGCCGGTCGCGAGACCGTGCACGCGCAGCGGCTCGGCGATGAGCTGCTGCACCGTCATGCGCGGGTCCAGCGAGCGGTACGGGTCCTGGAAGACGATCTGCATGTGCCGGCGCAGGCGGCGCAGCTGCCGGCGGTCGCACGCGAGGACGTCGCGGCCGTCGAACGTGATGCGGCCCGCGGTCGGCTCGAGCAGCCGCAGCACGCAGCGCGCGAGCGTCGACTTGCCCGAGCCCGACTCCCCGACGAGCCCGAGCGTCTCGCCCGGAGCGATCGCGAGCGAGACGCCGTCGACCGCGCGGATCGCGCCGACGCTGCGCCGCAGCGCGCCGCCACGGACGATCGGAAAGACCTTCTCGAGGTCCGTCACCTCGAGCAGCGCAGGCGTCACGGCCGACCCCCGGGCGACAGCGCGGCCGACTCGAGCAGCGCCCGCGTATAGGGGTGCGCGGGGCGGTAGAACAGGTCGTCGACCGCCGCCTGCTCGACGAGCCGGCCGTCGTGCATGACGAGGATGCGCTGCGCGACGCCGGCGAGCACGCCGAGGTCGTGCGTGATCAGCAGCAGCGCGGTGCCGCGCTCGTCGCAGAGCCTGACCAGCAGCTCGAGGATCTGCGCCTGGATCGTTACGTCGAGTGCGGTCGTCGGCTCGTCCGCGACGACGAGCTCGGGCTCGCATGCGAGCGCCATCGCGATCATCGCCCGCTGGCGCATGCCACCGGAGACGCGGTGCGGGTACTCGACGGCGTTGCGCTCGGGGTCGGGAATGCCGACCTGCCGCCGCAGGTCGACGCAGCGCCTGCGCGCCGCCGCGCGGTTGCAGCGCATGTGCGCGCGCAGCGGCTCGGCGATCTGGTAGCCGACGGTCAGCGCCGGGTTCAGCGAGCTCAGCGGGTCCTGGAAGATCGTGCCGACATGCCGGCCGCGCAGCGCGCGTCGCGCCGGCGAGTCCGGCCCGCCGACGTCCCGGCCCTGAAAGACGACCCGTCCCGTGACGCGCGCCGTTGGCGCCAGCAGCCCCGTCAGCGCCAGCGCCGTCGCGGTCTTGCCCGCGCCCGACTCGCCGGCCATGCCCACGCGCTCGCCGGGCGCGATCTGAAACGACACGCCACGGACGGCCGGCACCGTCCCGCGCCGCGTGTGGAACGTCACCTCGAGCCCGTCGACGTGCAAGGTGGGCGCACTCATCGCAGGCTCGGGTCGAGGAGGTCGCGCAGGCCGTCGCCGAGCAGGTTGAGGCCGAGCGCCGTGATCGTGATGGCGAGCCCGGGCCACAGCATCAGCTCGGGCGCGTCTGCCAGGAAGGTCTTGCCTTCGCTGAGCATCGAGCCCCACTCCGCGGTCGGTGGCGAAACGCCGAGCCCGAGGAACGACAGCGCGGCGAGCGCGAGCAGCAGCCGCGCGGTCTGCAGCGTCGCGAGCACGATCACGGGCGAGGCGATGTTCGGCACGACGTGGCGGGCCGCGACCCGCAGCGGGCCCGCACCGAGCGCCCGCGCCGCCTCGACGTAGGGCTGTTCCTTGACAGCCAGCACGAGCCCGCGCACGAGCCGCGCGTACTCGACCCACCACACCGCCGTCATCGCGAGCGCGAGGTGCAGCAGCCCCGGGCCGAGCGTTCCCGCGACCGCGAGCGCGAGCAGCAGGCTCGGAAATGCCAGCAGCAGGTCGACGATGCGCATCAGGACGCCGTCGACAAACCCGCCGGCCATCCCCGACAGCGTTCCGTACACCAAGCCGATGAGCAGGATGGCGGTCCCGACCGCGAGCGTGGTGAACAGCGACACGCGCGCGCCGTAGAGCAGGCGCGAGAACTCATCGCGGCCGAGGTTGTCGGTTCCGAGCAGGTGCTCGGAGCCCGAGGGCTGGAGGCGATTGGCGACGTCCACGGCATTGGGGTCGTGCGGCGCCAGCAGCGGCGCCGCGAGCGCGGCGACGACGACGATCGTGACGATGACGAGACCGGCGAGCGCCGTGCGGTCGGAGACGAGCTGGCGCGCGAGGCCGATGCGGCCGACGACGACGGGACCCGGCGCGAGGCGCTGCGCCTCCGGCGTGAGCTCGGTGGTCGCCTCCATCACGCCACCACCGGCCGCTGGGCCGACAGCGCGATCCGCGGGTCGAGCCACTGATAGATGAGGTCGACCGCGAGGTTCACGAGGATGAACACGGTGCCGGCGAACACGACGAAGCCTTGGATCATCGGATAGTCGCGCTGCGTGATCGCCTCGACCGCGAGGCGGCCGATGCCCGGCCAGATGAAGATCACCTCGACGATCGCGGAGTACGCGAGCAAGAAGCCGAACACGAGACCGACCTGCGTGACGACCGCCCCAAGCGCGTTCTTCAGCGCGTGCAGGCCGATGACGCGACGCTCGGGTAGGCCTTTCGCGCGGGCCGTCGTGATGTAGTCCTCGCCCAGCACCTCGAGCATCGTCGAGCGCGCAAGCCGGGCGATGAGCGCAGCCTCTCCGAGTCCGAGCGCGAGCGCGGGCAGGATGAGGTGATCCACGCCGCCGTGGCCGAACGACGGCAGCAGGTCGAGCTTCACCGAGAAGACGATGATGAGCAGGTACGCCATCCAGAAGCTCGGCACGGATGCGGCGACCAGCGACGCCCCACGGGTGAGCTGATCCAGCGCGGTGTTGCGCTTCAGCGCCGCGAGCAGGCCGAGCGGCAACCCCAGGAAGACCGCAATCAGCGTCGCGGCGCCCGCGAGCTCGAGCGTCGCGGGAAAGCGCTCCACGAGCTCGTCCGTGACCGGTCTGCCGCTCGTGAACGACCGCCCGAGGTCGCCGCGCACCGCGTGCGAGATCGAGCGCGCGTACTGCTCGACGACCGGCCGGTCGAGCCCGAGCTCGTGGCGAGCGCGCGCGAGCTCGGGCGGTGACGGAGGCCGCAGGTGCTGGTGCACGAAGAGGGTTCGCGCCGGATCGCCTGGCGCGAACTGGCCGACGACGAACGCCAACAGCGTGATGCCTAGCCAGAGCGGGATCAGGTAGGCGACACGCCGGGCGACGTACCACACGGCCTGGCTCAGTCCGTCATGCGGTCATCGCGACGCGGTCGTAGCGAACCTGCAACGTCGACGGCTGCGCCGCGAATCCCTTGACGTTCTTCGAGGCCGAGATCTGGCTGATGCCAGCGAGCGGGACGACGATCGCCTCGTCGTCGATGATCGCGGCCATCGCCTGCGCGGTGAGCGCCTGGACCTCCTCCTCGCCGCGCGCCGACAGCGCCTTGTTGATGAGCCGGTCGAACTCGCCGCCGGGCGCGAACATCTTCTGGTAGTCGCCGGGTCCGAAGAGGCCCTTCTCCGAGAACAGCAGCGCCGGCAGGAACGACGGGTTGGCATCGTTCTGGTTCCCGCGCTCGAGCCAGAGGTCGCCCTGCAGCGACTCCGTCCGGGCCGTGTAGGCGGCGTCGTCGGGCGTCTTGACGATCTTCGCGCCGATGCCCACCCGCTTGAGCTGGTCCTGGATGAACTCCGGCACGCCGGTGTGCACCGCGGCGGAGGGGAACCCGGAGATGACCTCGAGCTGCAGCCGCTTGCCGCCCTTGCTGCGGACGTCGTCGTCGCCGGTGGCCCAGCCGGCGTCGTCGAGCAGCTTGGTCGCCATCGCCATGTCGTGGGTGTAGCCCTTCACCGTCGATGCGCTCGCGCCCAGCACGCGCGACGGGATCATCGTCTGCTCGGCGTGGGCCTGGTCGTTGAAGACGCCGCTGACGAGCGCGTCGCGGTCGATCGCGTACTCGATCGCCTTGCGGACGGCGCGATCCTGCAGCAGCGTGTAGCCCTTGCGACCGCCGATGTTCGCGTACATCGCCTCGTACGCGCCGGCCGGCGAGACGTGGACGTCGAAGCCCTTGCTCTTGAGGTTGGCGGCCGTCTCGTTAGGAACGCCGAGGATGAGCCCCACCTCGTCGCCTTCGAGCGCCAACCGGCGCGCATTGGCCTCGGGCAGGAACTTGAAGACGATCCGGTCGAGGATCGCCGGCGTTCCCCAGTATCCGGCGAACCGCTCGACGGCGATCTCCTGCTGGCGCTTGTAGCCGGCGAGCCGGAACGGACCCGTGCCGATCTGCTGCTTGACGGGGTCCGTGCCGGGGGCGACGATCGAGTACTCCGGGTGCACGATCTGCTCGACCAGGCGCAGGTTCGGGAACTGGGGCGTGACCTCGACCGTGTAGTCGTCGATCACCTTCGTGCCGTTCTTCGCAAGGCCCGGCGTGCCGCCGCCGAGACCGGCGATGCGGTCGAACGAGTGCTTGACGGCCGCGGCAGTGAAGGCGCGGCCGTCGTGGAACTTCACGCCCTTTCGCAGCTGGAAGCGCCAGCTGTTCTCCCTGACGCTCCACGACGTCGCGAGCACCGGAAGGATCTGGTAGCTCGGGTCCATCCGCACGAGCCCCTCGAAGATGTTCGCGTTGAGCGGATACTGCCCGATGCCGGCCTCGTTGCCGGTGAGCCGGTAGCCGTCCTCCTCGGCGCCGACGACGAGGGTGCCGCCCTTCTTCGCGGTCGCCGTGTCGCCATCGGAGCCGCCGCACGCCGAAAGCCAGCCGGCGGTGCTCAACACACCCAAGCCCAGGCCCAGCCGCTGGACGGCCTGCCGTCGCGTCAAGCCGCAGCGCAGCGACGCCTCGAGCAGGTCCTCAAGCGTCCCATGATCACGCATCGCCGCCTCCCCTGATGCCGTCCGCCCGCGCCTTCGGGCGCTGTGGGCGAACTATAGGCAACAGGTAAGTGATTGCATACCTAAAGACCTCTCGCACTAAGCATGTACGGTGCATGCTCCAGACCGCTCCCGAACGCGGTGCTTCAGCGCCGACGACTCGTCGCCGCGACGCTGCACGACGCATGACGCACGTGCTATCCGTTCCACATGGGCCCGCAGTCGTTCGTGTTCGGCTACGGCTCACTGGTGGAGAGCTCGGTGGGGCAGGTCCCCTGTCGCCTCGAGGGGCACCGCCGGCGGTGGGGCGTCGCGATGGACAACACGATCGACCTGCCCGGTTACAAGTACTTCGTGGACCCGCGCACCGGCAAGCGACCCGAGCTGTTCGTGGCGTTCTTGGACATCGAGCCCGCGCCCGCCGGCAGCGTGAACGGGACCGCGTTTGCGGTGAGCGACGCGACGCTGGCGCAGCTCGATGCGCGCGAGCGCAGCTACGCGCGCCTCGACGTGACGGCGATGCTGCGCGAGGACCTCGGCGGCCGCGTCTACGCGTTCACCGGCCGGCCCGACGCGCGCGAGCGGTGCGCGAAGGCGCGGCGGGAGGGCAGCGTGGTGGTCAGCAGCGAGTACTACGCCGGGGTGCGCGACGGCTTCGCCCGGCTCGGTGACGCCGCGCTCGAGGACTTCACGAGCTCCACTGACGAGCCGGGCTGCCCGGTCATCGCGCTCGTGCGCGTGGACCTTCCGTAGCTACGCCGGTTCGCAGAGCGCGTGGACGTTCGCGCCCGCGTCCTCGAGGCGCTGCACGCCGTCGAGGTTCGTCAGCTCGTAGTCGTGCTCGCGCATGGCGGCGGCGAAGGCCGCGTTCTTGCCGTGCATCTCGCAGATCACGATCGGTCGGCGCGTGCGCAGCAGGTCGGTCATCCCGGCGATGACGTCGAGCTCGGCGCCCTCGACGTCGATCTTGACGACATCCGGTGCGGGCGCCTCGCCGGAGCCGACGAGGTCGTCGAGCCGCACGGCGCGCACGACGTCGCGGCGCTGCTCGAGGTCGTGCTCGCCGACGGTCGCCAGCCGGGTCCACAGCGAGTCCTTGACGACGATGATCTGCGCCTCGCCGGTGCTACCGGCGGCCGCGGCCTCGATGACGTGGACGTGGTGAAAGCCGTTGAGCGCCGCATGGGCCCTGACGGCCGCGACGCACTCGGCCTGCGGGTCGATCGCGACGACGGTGCCCCGGCTGCCAACGATGCGCGCGGCGAGCATCGACGTGAAGCCGGTGTTGGCGCCGACGTCGATGAACACGCCGCCGTCTGGCAGCGTGCGCCGCAGGGCCTCGGTGACCATCGGCTCGTGGTTGCCGCTGAGCGTGCCGTAGGCCTGCGCGGACCACGGCTCGACGTGCCGGGCGGCGAGCCACAGCCGCGCGCCCATGCCGCCGCGGACCTGCAGCGCGCCGCGGCGCAGGATCGGCTCGAGCAGGCGCAGCCGCCGGCGCTGATGCAGTTCGAACAGGCGCGGCGGCGGATACAGGTGGATGAGCGCGACCCACGCGAGGGTGCGCGTGCGCGCGATCGTGTAGGCGCCGAGCTTGTGCGCGGCGGGCGCCGCGCTGGGGTTCCGCGCTGGATCGTCCTGCGGGGCCGCGGACCGCTGCGTCATGCGCGCGCTACGGCGCCGCGGTCCAGCTGATCTTGCCGGTCTTGCAGGTCTCCAGCAGCTTGCCCGTCCGGCGGCTCTTCGTGCGCTCGGTGATCGACAGCGTGCCTTTCGCGCCGCTCTTGCCGAGCGTGCCGGCGAAGCGCTCGTCCGAGGTCGTGACCTTGCCGCCCTCGCGGAACGTCGACTTGACGTTGTCCACCACGCGCCCCTGGGCGTCGATCGCCAGCGAGCGACGCGGCGTGTCCACGATGTCGGGGATCTTGCGCTTGTCGCACTTCAGCGTCACCCCGTACAGCGCTCGCGTGAGCTGCGTGGCATCCGCGGAGACGCGCATGACGAAGCCGCGCCGCGCGCTGTGGCGCTTCTCGGACGTGAAGCCGTAGTAGCGCGCCTTCGCGATCGGGCCGGGCGTGCCGATGACGCCGCTGGGCCGGCGCACCTTGAACGGCACGTTTCCCGATTTGCAGCGGATCGTGGCCTGGCCCCTGACGCGGATCTCGGACGACGCGATCGCGACGCCGTTCTCGACGCCGGTGGCGGTGAGCGTGCCCGCGATGTCGTACGTGGTCTTCAGGCGCAGGCCCTTCTCGGGGACGCGCCGGTTCGTGCCCTTGGCGCGGAAGCTGCCGTCGGCGTTCAGCGTCGCCTTCGCGGGGAAGGTGCCGCCGCCGCACTTGCCGCGGATCGTCGCCTCGATCTGGAGCTTGCCCGACGGCTGCGCCCGCAGTCCGATGACGGCGTTGCCCTTGCCGAGCGGGTCGCTGGGCGGCGCCAGAACGTTGCCGCCGCCGAAGTTCCCGACCGGGGGCGCGGCTGTCTGGGCGAAGGCGGTGGCCCCGAGCACCAGTGCTGCGACGGCGCCCGCGACGCCCACTTTTCCACGCATGACTTCACCCTACACAGAGGTCCTCGAACGTTCGCCGGGACGGCCGTGGCGCGCGGTACCCTCACGACGTCCGCCATTCCAGCTCGAGGAGATTCGCATGGACGACGTTCGCTCCGAGTACGCGGCCCGTACAGGCGCGCGCGCCGAGGTCAGCACGGCAACGCTGCTCGGTCAGGTCATGTTCCTCGTCGCCATCGCCATCGGCTTCATGGCGCTCGGCACCTACATCGGTCGTGAACTAGCGATCGGCACGGCGCGGATCCTCTCGTTCGCGGGCTTCGGGATGCTGATCGCGGCGGCGTTCGTGCCGCGCCTGCGCGTGGGGACGCTCGGCATCGCCTGGCTGTATGCCATCGCGCTCATGATCGGCCTTGGGCTCGGTCCGGTCATCGCGTACTTCGTCGCGAACGAGCCGTCGACGATCACCCAAGCGGCGGGTGGAACCGCGCTGACGGTCCTGGCGATGGGGTCGCTGGGCTTCGCGCTGAGCAAGGACCTGGCGCCGTGGATGCGGCCGCTGTCGATCGCGGTCTTCGCGTGCGTGATCGTCGGGATCGGCGCCTTGCTGTTCACGAGCTCGGTCAGCCCGATCCTCAGCATCATCATCTACGTGCTGTCGGCCGCGCTCATCACCGTCGACTTCAACTACCTGCGCAAGCACGGCACAGCGGACGACGCGGTGTGGCTCGCGACCGGCATCTTCGTGTCGATCGTGAATATCTTCCTGTCGCTGCTGAACCTCTTCAGCGAGTAGCCGTCAGGATGAGCGGCGCGCCGTCTCTCACGACGATCGTGTGCTCGACGTGAGCTGACAGCGCGCCGTCGGCGGTGTGGATCGTCCAGCCGTCGCGGCCGACGCGGACCGCGCCGCTGCCCGCGGAGACGATCGGCTCGATCGTCATGACGAGCCCGTCGGTGAGCCGCTGCGTGAGGCGGCGATCGAAGCGGTTGGGCACCTCGGGCGGCTCGTGGATGCGCCGCCCGATGCCGTGCCCGCTGAGCTCGCCGCACACCCGGTGGCCGCCCTCGCGCACGGTCTCCTCGATGACCGAACCGATCTCGTGCAGCGGCGTCCCGGGGCGGGCGATCTCGAGGGCTCGGGCGAGCGCGCGCCGCGCGCTCTGCACGAGCTTGCCCGTCGCCGGACTGCAGCGGCCGATCGAGACCGGGACGCACGCGTCGGCGTAGAAGCCGTCCAGCTCGACCGTGACGTCGAGCTTGGCGAGGTCGCCCTCGCGCAGCCGGCGCGGCCCGGGGATCCCGTGCACGGCCTCGTCGTTGACGCTGATGCACGTGATGCCGGGGAAGCCGTAGTCGAGCTGCGGGCCGGAGCGTGCGCCGGCGCGGCGCAGGACGCGCGCGGCCACGGCATCGAGCTCGGCGGTGCTCACGCCCGGGCGCGCCGTGCGGCGCATCGCCCGCAGCGCGTCGGCGACGACGGCGCCGGCGGCAACGAGGCCGGCGAGCTCCTCGGGGGTCTCCACGGACACCGATCGCACTGTACGACCCGAGCAGCGATGATCCACCGCGATGGCCCCGCGCACCCATTACGCCCGCAACGGCGACGTCAACCTCGCCTACCAGGCGCACGGCGATGGCCCGATGGACCTGCTGTTCGTCAGCGCGTTCATCTCGCACATCGAGCACGTGTGGGAGGACCCGGGCCTGTCGCGCTTCCTCGCGCGGCTGGCCGAGTTCTCGCGGCTGATCGTCTTCGACCGCCGCGGCTCAGGGCTCTCCGACGACGGGCCGCTGGACGTCGAGCACGAGCTCGGCGACATCACCACGGTGCTGCGGGCGGCCGGCAGCGAACGGACGGCGATCCTGTCGTACACGGCCGGCGGCCCGCTCGCGTCGCTCTACGCGGCGACGTTCCCGGAGCGCGTCAGCGCGCTCGTCCTGTACGCCTGCATGCTGCACACCGTGCGCGACGACGACGAGGCGCTGCAGTGGCTGCAGACCGCCGAGGAGCGCGCCGAGCGCGTCGACTCGATGCTCGACCACTGGGGCGAGGGCCTGTCGCTCGCCACGCTCGCGCCGACGTCCGCGGGCGACCAACAGCTGCGCGCATGGTTCGAGCGGCTCGAGCGCCTCGCGGCGAGCCCGGGGAGGATGCGCAACCTCATGGCGGCCATCGCCGAGATGGACGTCCGGCCGGCGCTGCCGACGATCCGCGTGCCGACGCTCGTGCTGCACCGCACCGAGGACGCGTTCATGGACGTGCGTCACTCGCGCGAGTACGCGCGCCGGATCCCGGGCGCACGGCTCGTCGAGCTGCCGGGGGTCGACTCGCTGCCGAGCGCCGGCGACACCGACGGGCTGCTCGGCGAGATCGAGGAGTTCCTCACCGGCGGCCGCCGCGGCGGCGAGCACGAGCGCGCGCTGCTGACCGTCCTGTTCACCGACATCGTCGGCGGCACCGGGCGCGCCGCGGAGCTCGGCGACAAGCGCTGGCGCGACCTGCTGGCCGCGCACGACAGCGCCGTGCGCGACACGTTGCGGCGCTTCGACGGCGACATCGTCAAGACGATCGGCGACGGCGTTCTCGCCGTGTTCGCCGGCGCCCCCAGCCGCGCCGTGCGCTGCGCCGCCGCGCTGCGCGACAGCGTCGCGCCGCTCGGCATCGAGCTGCGCGTCGGGCTGCACACGGGCGAGTGCGAGATCATCGGCGACGACATCGGCGGCATGGCGGTGCACATCGCGGCGCGGGTCGCCGCGCTCGCAGAGGCCGGGGAGGTGCTGGCGTCGGGCACGACGTACGGCACGGTCGTCGGCGCGGGCCTCGACTTCGAGCGGCGCGGCGAGCACGAGCTCAGGGGCGTGAGCGGGAAGTGGCCGGTGTTCGCGCTGAGCGGGTGAGGGGTGCGTGTGGTCGCCGGCGAACGGCATCAATGAACGAACTCGGGAGGCCGCTGCGGCGCCGCGGGGAGGGGGTTTGGGGATGCAGTACGCCTGAGGCTCACCAGATCCCCAAACCCCCCGGGACAGGCACGGCATCGCGCTCCCTCACTCCTTCAGCGCTGCTGTTTCGCGAACCGCGCGGCGAAGCGAAGACCTACAACCGCTCCCCCCGCGCCCGCGCGCGCACGTAGCGCGCGAGCACTTCGACCCAGTCGGCGATGCCGGCCACGAGATGGCCGACGGGCCCGGTCGCGATCCAGGCGGCGGCGACTGCGCGGCGTGAGCGGGGGTGGACGATGGCGTGACGATAAGGTGTTCCGCCCAATGGCCACGGCAATCAAGACCACCGTCACAGAACTGCCCGAATCACGCGTGCGCGTGCGGGCCGAGATCGCCGCCGACGAGGTTCAGCGGTCGCTCGAGAACACAGCCCGCAACCTCGGGCGCGAGATGAAGATGCCCGGCTTCCGCCAGGGCAAGATCCCGCCCCCGGTGATCATCCAGCGCCTCGGCCGCGACGCCGTCCTCGATGAGGTCGTCCGCGCCCGGCTGACCGACTGGTACGTCAAGGCGGTCGACGAGTCGGGCATCGCGCCGGTCGGCGACCCGCAGGTCGACCTCGGGGAGCTTCCGCCCGAGGGCCAGCCGCTGGCCTTCTCCTTCGAGGTCGGCGTCCGCCCGGTCGCGACGCTCGGCGGCTACAAGGGTCTCGAGGTCGGCAAGCGCGAGCCCGAGGTCGATCCCGAGGCCGTCGACGCCGAGATCGAGGAGCTGCGCGAGCGGCTTGCCCATCTGCACGTCGTCGACCGCCCCGCGGAGACCGGCGACTTCCTCACGATCGACTTCGTCGGCACCGTCGGCGGCGAGCTGTTCGAGGGCGGCGAGGGACGCGACCAGCTCGTCGAGCTCGGCGCGGGTCATCTCATCCCCGGCTTCGAGGAGGGGCTCATCGGCGCCGTGGCCGGCGACGAGCTCACCGTCGACGCCGTGTTCCCCGACGACTACGGCGCCAAGCACGTCGCCGGCAAGCCGGCCCAGTTCCAGATCACCGTCAAAGACGTCAAGCACAAGCACCTGCCCGACATCGACGACGACTTCGCCTCGGATGCGACCGGCCACGACTCGCTCGACGAGCTCATGGCCGAGATCAACGAGCGGATGCTGAACAACGACGCCGAGCGCGTCGAGGCGCAGTACCGCGGCAACGCGCTGGACGCCGTCGTCGACGAGGCGACCGTCGAGGTTCCCGACACGCTCGTCGAGGCGCGCGCGAAGGAGCTCTTCGAGCGGATGATCCACCACCTCGGCCACCAGGGGATCAACAAGGAGGCCTACCTGACGATCGCCGGCAAGACCGAGGACGAGGTCGTCGAGGACAACAAGCCCGAGGCCGAGCAGCAGCTCAAGCGCGAGGCGGTGCTCGCTGCGATCATCGACGCCGAGAAGATCGAGCCGACCGAGCAGGAGCTGCTCGACGCGCTGGAGCCCGCCGCCGAGCGCGAGCAGATGTCGCGCCAGAAGCTGCTCGACCGGCTGCGCTCCGCCAACCGCGTCGACGAGCTCGCGCGCGAGGTGGCCGCCCAGAGCGCGATCGATCTCGTCGTGGAATCGGCGAAGCCGATCAGCATGGAGGAGGCCGAGAAGCGCACGGCGAAGGCGGAGGCCAAAGCCGAGGCGGCCGAGAAGCTGTGGACACCCGAGAAGGGCATCGAGACGCCGGCGTCCAAGCCCAAGTCCAAGGCGAAGTCGAAGGCCAAGTCCAAGGCGAAAGCCAAGCCGAAGGCCGACGAGAAGAAGCTCTGGACGCCCGACTGACGCGCTGACTGACCCGGTCAGCCCGCAGGGGGCCGGTTGCTAGGCTGCCCCGGCAGGACTTCGAGCCACGATGCCTAACTGAAGCGAGGACCATGAGCCCACTTGTCCCCATGGTGGTCGAGCAGACGTCGCGAGGGGAGCGCGCCTTCGACATCTACAGCCGACTGCTCAACGAACGGATCGTCTTTCTGGGGACGCCCATCGATGACCAGATCGCCAACCTCATCGTGGCGCAGCTCCTGCACCTGGAGTCCGAGGATCCGGACAAGGACATCTCGCTGTACATCAACTCGCCGGGCGGCTCGGTGTACGCGGGCCTAGCGATCTACGACACCATGCAGTTCATCAAGCCCGACGTGCAGACGATCTGCGTCGGCATCGCGATGAGCATGGGCGCGCTGCTCCTCGGCGGGGGTGCTGCAGGGAAGCGATTCGCGCTGCCGAATGCCAAGATTCTGATCCACCAGGTGTCGGGCGGCTTCGAGGGGCCGGCGGCCGACATCGAGATCCACGCCAAGGAGATCATCGACGTGCGCCGCCGCCTCGACGAGATCATCGCCAAGCACACGGGCCAGGACATCGAGAAGGTCGCTCGCGACACCGAGCGCGACTACTTCATGAGCGCGGAAGAGGCCACGGAGTATCACCTCATCGACCGCGTGATTAGCAAGCACTAGCCTGCGCAAGGAAGGGACCCGCTCCTCGGGGGCGTATTTCTGCGGTACCCTCGTCCGACCGAGGAGATCTGACCCGTGGCCCGACCTACAGACTCCAACGAGCAACTCCTGTGCAGCTTCTGCGGCAAGTCGCAGCGCCAGGTGAAGAAGCTGATCGCCGGCCCCGGCGTGTACATCTGCGACGAGTGCATCGATCTCTGCAACGAGATCATCGATGAGGAGCTGACCGGGGCCCCGACGTTCGATCTCGAGAACCTCCCGAAGCCGATGGAGATCAACTCCGTCCTCCAGGAGTACGTGGTCGCCCAGGAGCCCGCCAAGCGCTCGCTGTCGGTAGCGGTCTACAACCACTACTAGCGCGTGCAGATGATGCAGTC
>JBOGYT010000173.1:0-10789 GCA_050696955.1 Solirubrobacteraceae bacterium
GCGCCGCGCAGCGGCGCGGATCCGGTTCTCGCGCGGCTTGCGGTGGACGGGCTCACGGAGAAGGCCGTATGCGCATGTGCATGCGAGGTCCCGCCTGCGCCCCCGGCGCGCGCACTCGCCGAGGCCGGGGTCGTGCTGTTGCCATCCGCGCGGCGTGCGCTCGCCGGTCCCATCGGGGCGATGGCATGAAGGCAGCCGCGCGCGGCGGACTGCAGTCCGGTCAGGCCACGGTGCTCGTCCTCGCAATCGCGATGGCGGTGCTGCTGGGAGCGCTCCTGCTGGGCGCGATCGCGAGGGGCATCGGCACGAAGGGCGAGCAGCAGCGCGCGGCCGACATCGCCGCGCTCGCGGCGGCGAAGACGATGCATGCCTCCTACTCGCGGCTGTTCGAGCCGCGCATCGTCGGGGGGCGGCCGAACCCGGCGCACCTCGAGCCGGCGCAGTACATGGCGCGCGGCCGCCGCGCCGCGGTCATCACCGCGCGGCGCAACGGTGCCCGCGAAGTTACGGTGAACTTCCCGGACGCCGAGACGTTCGCGCCGGTGCGGGTGCGTGTCACGGTGCGCGATCCGATCAAGGTCGGCGACGAGCGCGTCCCCGCTGGTGCGCGGGCCGAGGCCGAGCTCGCCCCGCCGGCCGGCGCGACGCTCGGACAGCCGGGCGTGGGCGAGTACCGCGGCCCGCTTGCGTACCGGCAGGGCAAGCCGATGCGCCCAGACGTCGCAGTGGCCTTCGATCGAATGGAGGCGGCCGCACGCAGGGATGGACTCGCCCTGATCGTCGTGAGCGGCTTTCGCTCGAACGGCGAGCAGGCGGTGCTCTTCGCCCGTCATCCCGATCCGAAGTGGGTCGCGCCGCCGGGCCGTTCACTGCACCGCCTCGGCACCGAGCTCGACCTCGGCCCAGCCGCTGCGTACGGCTGGCTCGCGCGCAACGCCAAGCGGTTTCACTTCATTCAAAGATACTCGTGGGAGCCATGGCACTACGGCTTCACGTTAAACGCCGGTACCACTTCGGTCGGCTTCGGCAGCTCGCGCGGCAGGACCTCGGATGGTGAACGATCGAGCACGATGCCGTCATTCGTCCCGGTGCGCTTCGCAGCACCCATCGCGCGGGCGGCGCGTCGCTGGAACGTGTCCGCCGCGCTGCTCGCCGCGCAGCTGTATGCGGAGTCGAACTTCAACCCGTTCGCCCGCTCCCCGGCGGGCGCCCAGGGCATCGCCCAGTTCATGCCGGGCACCGCCCGCGCCATGGGCCTGAGCAACCCGTTCGACGCCGACGCCGCGATCGATGCCCAGGCACACCTCATGCGCGACCTGCTACGCCAGTTCGGAGCGGTCCCGCTCGCCCTCGCCGCCTACAACGCCGGACCCGCCCCGGTGGCCGCATGCGGCTGCGTGCCGCCGTATCCGGAGACGCGCGGCTACGTCGCGCGGATCCTCGGGCTACTCGGTGGAGCGGGTGAGGTGGTGGCTGGCGGCGGGCTGGAGGTGCGGCTGGTGGAGTGAGTGAACGCTGTCTCGTGCGGCGTTTGCTGACGCTGCGTCTGGCGGCTAGCGTCCCGAATCTGCTCTCTGCGCTCAACAAACGGACGCCGGTGTGGCCGTGGCTGCTCGCGGTGCTCGTGCTCGCGCTGATCGTGCTCGTACTCGCGCTTACCGGTGGCGACGGCGTTTCGCGAGAGGATCTGACAGGGCTCACGCAAGCCGAGCTCGAGTCCGAGAAGCTTCGCGAGGAGATCGAGAAGCTGCGCGACGAGCAGAGCACGCCCTTTCTCTTACGACCGGTCGCGATTACTGCGGTTACTGCGCTCGTCGCGGTTTGTGGGCTGATGGCCACGTTCATCGGTCAACGCCGCGAGTTCAAGCGCCAGAGTGAGGCGGACCGCAACCAGCGCATTGCCGAAGAGCAGCGACGCAAGGACGAGCACGACAAAGCCGAGAAGAGCCGCGAAGACGAAGCCGAGCGGCGCCAGGAGGAGCGCTTCGCCGCTCTGGCGACGGCCCTTGCCTCGGAAGCTGCGCGAGAGCGGGTCAGCGCACTGGTCGGGATCGAGGCCTTCCTTGAGGGAGCGCCCGTCTACCGCACGAGGCTGTTCACGCTGCTCCGTGGGATCCTCACGATCCCGCGATTCGACAGCACCGATCGGGCGATCGCGCGGGCCTTCGTCGCGGTGCTGCGACGCCGGATCGCAGAGAGCCCGGCTGACGCTCGTGGCCTGGATCTGCAAGACGTACACCTGCACGATGTCGATCTGTCCGGGCTTGCGCTCCCCGAGATCAACGGCCATGCCATCAACCTCGCCGGGGCATGTCTGAACGGCGCGAGCTTCGAGCGCGGCACGTTCACCGAAGCAACCATGTCCCGCATCGATTGCGACTCGAAGACGAGCTTTCGCAACGCGGACTTCAGCGGAGCGAAGACCGATCTCACGGAGGCCGTCCTGCGCGACTGCACGCTCGTCGAGACGCTCTTTCGAGGCGCGCGGTTGTCATCGGCCAAGCTCGATCGGGCCGACTGCCGCGGTGCGTCGTTCGCTCGGGCCAGGCTGCAGAGCGCCCACCTCAGGGGAGCGAACCTCACGGGCGCTGACTTCTCGCGCGCTGACGTCAACGACGCGTTCTTTCAATCGGCGATCTTCAACGAGCAGACGCTGCTGACCTTGCTCACGGCCGAGCACCGCGTTGACGCTCACTTCGACGATGACACCCTGGCCGAGCTTCAGCGGCTGGACGAGGAAAACACAGACCAGCGAGCCGAGATCCCGTGACCCCGGTCGAAACCGACGTTCGGGCGGCCCGCTGGTTGAGACTCACGGGTGCAAGACCCGCGGCTCGTAACTTGCAAGAACCCCGGCGAGAAACTCGCCGACGACCTGCGTGCGTTAGGGCTCAGATCCTAGCAGCGGGAGGGGCGCCGATACCTGCACTCCGGCCACGGGCCGAGCTTCGATCAGCGGCTCTTGCGCTCCACCATCACCGACGTCGCCTTCACCGTGGCGGTGGCCTCGTCGCCCTCGACGAGCCCGAGCTCCTCGATCGCGTCGCGGGTCACCGCGGCGGTGACGCGGAAGGGGCCGGCCTCGATCTCGATGATGCCCATGACGCCGTCGACCTCGATCGAGCGCACGACTCCGGGGAAGCGGTTGCGGGCCGACAGCGAGTCGCCCGTCTCGTGGCGCGGGGGGTGCGAGCGCAGGCGGCGCACCTCCGAGTCGGGGACGCGGCGGCGGTTGCGCGCGTCGCGCGTCGTGCGCAGCTGCCCCGCGCGGTCCCAGCGGCGCAGCGTGTCGACGCTGACGCCGATCGCCTTCGCCGCCTCGCCGAGGGTCATGTCGGTCATGCCTGGAGGATCGCGCGTATGGCGGATGCCATGCGCCGGCGGGGGTGTGGCTAACCGCCCCCTCAAACACCGGCTGACCCGATGGTCGCCCCGATTGCGGCGCAAGAGACTGCGCCCATGCCGTCGCTCACCCGCAACCGCCACAAGCCCTCCACACGGAGCTCGTCCGAGCGTGACGTGTGGACGGCGAGCCGGTTCGTCTCCGCGAACCCGCCCGAGGTGCTGCGCTCGCTCACCGATCCCGAGCTCATCGGCACCTGGGCGCCGATCGACTTCGAGGTCGACGGGCTGAGGGGCAGGCGGCTGCGGGCCGGCAGCCAGGCCTGGGTGAACGGCTCGCTGGCCGGCGTGGCCGCCGAGTTCGAGATCGAGGTTCTGCGCGCCGACGAGCACGGCCTGACGCTCTCCGCGCGCGGGCCCGTCGGGCTCGACGTCGACTACCGCATCGCGCCCGCCGACACGGGCGTCATGGTGCAGGCCGAGATCACGCTTCAGCGCGAGCGCGGCCTGAGCGGACGCGTCCTGCGCGCCGCCACCGGCGCGCTGCTCAGCGGCGGTGCGCTCGATCGGGCGCTGCGACGGCTCGCCGGCGAGCTCACGGATATCGACGAGTTCGACGAAGCCGAGTTCGCGCTTGCCGCCTGACCGAGGTGTGAGCGGTCGAGCCCCAGGTGTGGCGAGGCGCGCTGACGCCTCACCCGATAATGCGCCCATGCTGCACGCAACCCGCACAGATTCGGACATCACCACCGCGCCGCGCTCGGCGCGGCGGCTCGGACGGCGCGCGCTGCTGAGCGGCGCCGTGCTCGCGACCGCGGCGCTCGCGGCGCCGGCCATCGCGTCGGCCGCCGACACCGTCGTCGCGCCCGATCCGCTCGCCGATCAGATCAGCGCGCTCGACGGGACGGTCGTCTGGGTCAGCGGCACCTTCGGCAAGCAGAAGCTCATGCAGCTCACCGCCGACGGCATCGCGCCGGTGAAGGGCGCGCCGCAGGCGAAGTCCTACCGCTCGATCGACCTCGGCCGCGACGGCAAGAACCGGCTCGTGCTGACCTACCAGCGCTGCGGCGCCAGCGCCTGCAAGACGCTGACCGACAACCTCGACGGCCAGCGCGCGAGCTTCCGGCACCTCACGCTGAAGCGCTGCGAGCTCACCACCGCGCCGGCCCGGTGGCGCTCGCGAAGCGCCTACGGCCTGCTCTGCCGCAAGACGAACAACGAGATCGACCAGAAGCGCTCGGGCCTGTACATCAAGACCGCCGCGGGCACGATGAAGCGCCTGCCGCGCCCCCGGGACGCCGCGAAGTTCGGCATCAGCGACATCGCGTCGGTTGACCTCCGCGGGACCGACGTCGCCGCGGTCATCGCCGACGTCTACGAGTACGCCTTCGTGCAGACGACGAGCGGGGACAAGCTGCGCTCGATCTTCGCCGCCGCCTCGGAGGGCGACAGCGATCAGAGCGCGCGCGGGCTGGCACTCGGCCCCGGCGGCAGGATGCACGTGCTGACCACCGCGGCGCACGCCGGCGACCCGAACCTCGCGCTGCTGTTGCGCGTCACGGGCACGTGCTACGAGCGCGAGACGCTCGCCAACCCGCCCGGTCCCGAGCAGGAGGTCGGCTTCCGCGCGAATGACGTCGCGGTCGACGGCTCGACGATCTACCTCGTCGTGCCCGGCGTCGGCGTCATCACGCACGAGTTCGCGCCGGCGGGCGCCTGCACGCCGCTCTGACCCTCCGCTGCGTCAGCGAGATGGCGGGCCGGGCTGCTGCTGCGTGTCCCAGGCCTTCGTCATCTCGCGGCGCAGCTTCTCGTTGGGGACGAACTCGAAGCGCAGCACGTGCAGATCCTCGGGCCCGGCCTCGATCCCCCGCTCGGCGAGCTGCTCGCAGATCCGCTCCCACGCCTCGCGCCGGATCCCCGTCGGCGCCTGCCTGAGGCGCAGCGACATCTGGACCGACAGCTCGACGGCGGCAAGCTTCGAGCGCTCGAGGCGCACCTTGATCGACTCCTCCTGCGGATCGTCGACCTGCGCGCCGTCGTCCGTGCGGGCGAACAGGCGCACGCCGACGATCGCGAAGTCCGGGTCATCGGGCTCGCCGTCCGCGGCCGCCCTCAGCGCCGCCGTCGCCCCGATGTTGCGCACGTCTGCCATCCACCTACGGTATTGAGCGGCCGCGAAACCTGCTACGAAGTCGGCATGGGATCCATCCGGCGGGCGCTGTGCGCTCTCGTGGCCGCCGGCTTCCTCGCGGCCGCACCGACCGCCGGCGCGGCTGAGCTCATGGGCATCGCCGACCAGTCGGCGCGGATGTTCTCCGACCCGCACTTCCAGAGCCTCGATGTCCCGATCTCGCGCCTCGTCGTCTCCTACGATGCGGTGCTGCGTCACACGAACGAGGTGGCCGACGTCGACGCCTGGCTCCGCGCCGCTCGCGCGTCGCGGATCGAGCCGCTCATCACGTTCAACCACGCGCGCGGGTGCTACGACGGCAAGGGCGTCGTGCGCTCGCGGCGCTGCCGGCTGCCGAGCGCGAAGCGCTTCGCTGTGGCGTTCGCGGCGTTCCGCGCCCGCTACCCGTTCGTCACCGTCTACTCGCCGTGGAACGAGGCCAACCACCGCAGCCAGCCGACGGCGAAGCGGCCCGAGCGCGCAGCGGCGTTCTACAACGTCGTGCGCCGCAGCTGCCCGGCCTGCACGGTCGTCGCGGTCGACGTGCTCGACCATCCCGGGATGGTGCGCTACGTACGGGCGTTCCGGCGCCGCGCCCTTGACGCGCCGCGCGTATGGGGCCTGCACAACTACGGCGACACGAACGGGCGCAGATCGAGCGCGACGCGGGCTCTCCTGCGGGCGGTCAAGGGGGAGGTCTGGCTGACGGAGACCGGCGGCATCGTTCGCTTCGGCAGCCACGTGTTCGGCCTCGCCCGGGCGAGGAAGGCGACGGAGCACATGTTCGGTCTCGCGCGCCTGAGCCCGCGGATCACGCGCCTGTACATCTACAACTGGACCGGCCTCGGCGCCGGCCGCAGGGGGCGCTTCGATTCGGGCCTGACGACGCCGCGCGGCGACCCGCGGCCGGCGTACTACGTCGTGCGCCGCCACCTCGGGCTCGAGCCCGCGCCTCCGCCGCCCGCGCCGCCACCGCCACCCGGTCCGGCGCCGCCCCCGCCGCCGATCTGCGGGCTGTTGCCCGCGCTGTGTCCGTGACGTGAGCCGGGCGCGCCGGGCGCCGGCCTCCGGCGCAGGGAGCAGCCGCGCGGGGTCGAAGTCGAGGCTCGTGACCGCCGCCAGCATCGCGATCGCCGGAGCGGCCGGCGTTCTCACCCGCTACGGGGTCGGGCTGCTGACGCCCTCGATGTGGGCCACGTTCGGCGTCAACGTCGTGGGATCGCTGCTGCTCGGGATCCTCGTTCACGCCGGTCGCCAGCTCGATCCCGTGCTGCGTGACGCGCTCGCGTCGGCTTCCTCGGCGGCTTCACGACGTGCTCGACGTTCTCCGTGCAGGCGGTGCTGGAGGCCGACGGCGGCAAGCCCGGTACCGCCGTCCTCTACGTGACCGCCTCGCTGCTGGTCGGCATCGCAGCGGCCGCCGCGGGCTACGACGGCTCCAAGGCGGTCTGACGGCGACGCGACGGATGCGGCCTATCCTCGAAGGGATGGCCACGACGCCGGCATCACCGCGCCAGACGCGCCTGCGCGACGAGCGCCGCAGCCTGCCCGACGGGCCCGGCGTCTACCTGTTCTGCGACGCGGCCGGCAAGGTCATCTACGTCGGCAAGGCGAAGTCCATCCGCAAGCGCGTCGCGGGGCACTTCAGCGGGGTGGGTGGGGTCGGGGTCACGCGTGGCGCGGTCGAGATGGTCAGCCTCATCCACGAGATCGACTTCCTGCTCGTGTCCTCCGAGGCCGAGGCGCTGCTCACCGAGAACCGCTTCATCAAGCAGTACAAGCCGCGCTTCAACGTCCGCCTGCGCGACGACAAGTCCTATCCGTTCCTGGCGATCTCGATCGACGAGGACTACCCGCGCGTGTACTTCACGCGCGAGCGCCACCGCCGCGACCGGCTGTACTTCGGGCCGTACTCGAACGCCAAGCGCGTGCGCGGCACGCTCGACCTGCTGCAGAAGGTCTTCGCGTTCCGCTCGTGCAGCGGCATCGAGCCCGGACGCCGCAGCGGCTCGCCGTGCCTGGACTTCTACATCAAGCGCTGCGGCGCACCGTGCGTCGGCTACCAGTCCAAGGAGGAGTACCGCGAGGCGATCGACGGCGTCATCGCGTTCCTCTCGGGCCGCTACCGCCAGATCGAGCGCGACCTCGAGCGGCGCATGACCGAGGCCGCCGCGGCGCAGGAGTTCGAGCAGGCGGCGCTCGAGCGCAACCGCCTGCGGGCGGTGCGCAGCCTGCTCGAGCGCCAGCGCGTCGCCAACGAGTCGGTCGGGACGCTCGACGCGATCGCCGTCGCCGTCGACGGCGTCGACGCCAACGCGCAGGTCTTCCAGATCCGCGACGGCGTGCTGTTCGACCGCCAGTCCTTCTACCTCTCCAACGAGACCGGCTGGGGCGTGGGGGAGGTCGCCGAGGAGTTCCTGCTGCAGTACTACTCAGACCAGATGGCGATCCCGCCGCAGGTCATCGTGCAGACCGATGTCGAGTCGACGGAGGTCCTCGGCGAGGTGCTCGGCGAGCAGCGCGGCGCGCGCGTCGAGGTTCGCGCGGCCGAGCGCGGCGACAAGCGGCGCATCCTCGAGATGGCCGAGCGCAACGCGCAGCTCGCGCTCGACCAGGAGCGCCTGAAGGAGGAGCGCCGGCGCCAGCAGCGCGTCGAGGCGCTCGACGGCCTCCAGCAGGTGCTCGGGCTCGACGCCCTGCCGCTGCGCATCGAGGCGTTCGACATCTCGAACCTCATGGGCACGAACACGACCGCGTCGATGGTCGTCTTCGAGGGCGGCGCGCCGAAGCGCAGCGACTACCGGCGCTTCAACGTGCGCTCGACGACCGAGGGCGTCCCGGACGACTTCGCGGCGATGGAGGAGGTGCTGTCGCGCCGGCTGGCGCGCTGGGAGTCCGAGCAGGACCTGAGCCCGAACGACCCGAAGCGCAACGAGTCCTTCGCGACGCTGCCGAGCCTCATCGTCCTCGACGGCGGCCCCGGCCAGCTGTCGGCGGGACTGCGCGCGCTGCAGGGCTTTCGCGACCGCGGCGTGGTGGTGATATCGCTTGCCAAGCGCGTCGAGGAGGTCTTCCGCCCCGACGAGCGCGAGCCGCTCGTGCTCGGCCACGACACGCCCGAGCTCCAGCTGCTGCAGCGCCTGCGCGACGAGGCGCACCGCTTCGCGATCACCCACCACCGCGCGCGCCGCGACCGGCAGATGACAGAGTCGGTGCTCGACGGGCTGCCCGGCGTCGGCCCGGCGCGCAAGCGCGCGCTGCTCAAGCGCTTCGGCTCGCCGGATGCGGTGCTCGCCGCGTCGCGCGAGGAATTGGAGGCGGTGCCTGGGCTTCCGTCGAAGACCGCACGCGATCTGTACGCGTATCTGAATCGAACCTCGGGATGACCGGACCACCAGCGACAATCGGCGATGTGACCGCGACGGACGACGCGCCGACCACCAGCTCGCTCGAGGACTTCGTCGTCATCACGGGCTTCTCGGGCGCCGGCAAGTCGACGGCGATGAACGTCTTCGAGGACACGGGCTACTTCTGCGTGGACAACCTCCCGCCGGAGATGATCCGCGGGCTCGTCGACCTCTTCATGCACGAGGGTTCGAAGGTGCGGCGCGCGGCCGTCGTGTGCGACGTCCGCGGCGGGCAGCTGTTCGACCGGCTGAGCCCGGTGCTCGACGACCTGCCCAAGCTCGGGATCAACCACCACGTGCTCTTCCTCGAGGCCGACGAGGAGACGCTCATCGGCCGCTACAAGGAGACGCGCCGGCGCCATCCGCTGAGCCCGACGGGGTCGGTCACACAGGGGATCAAGGCCGAGCGCGAGCTGCTCGCGCCGCTCAGGGCACACGCCGACCTCGTGCTCGATTCGAGCGGGATCAGTGCGGCGACGCTGCGGCGCCGCATCGTCGAGGAGTTCCTGCCGCGCCAGACCCGCACGAGGCTCGCGATGACGTTCACGTCCTTCGGCCACAAGCACGGTCCGCCCCGCGACGCCGACATCGTCTTCGACGTGCGCTTCCTGCCCAACCCGCACTGGGTGCCCGAACTGCGCCCGCTGACGGGCTTCGACGCGCAGGTCGTCGAGTACGTCGCGCGCGACGGCAAGCTCGAGGCGTTCTACGAGCACCTGCATCCGCTGCTGGACTGGCTCATCCCGGAGTACATCGCCGAGGGCAAGGCGCACCTCGCCGTCGCGATCGGCTGCACCGGCGGGCGCCACCGCTCAGTGGCGATCTCCGAGGCGCTGGCCGGGCGCTACCGGGAGCGCGACGACGTCGACGTCGACGTCATCCACCGCGACGTGGGGCACGCGGCCCGATGATCACCCACGTCGCCTTCGAGGTCTCCGACCTCGCCCGCTCGGCGCGCTTCTACGACGCGATCTTCCACGCGCTGGGGGCGCGCCGGATGTTCGAGAACGAGGGCGCGATCGCCTACGGACGCGACCACGAGCAGGTCTGGATCGTCGCCCGCGGCCGCACGCCGGCGCCCGGCTACGGCCATGTCGCGCTCGCCGCCGCCGGTCGCGCGGCGGTCAACGGCGCGCACGAGGCCGGGCTTCAGAACGGCGGCACCGACGACGGCGCCCCCGGCCCCAGACCGCAGTACGGCACGCACTACTACGCCGGCTACCTGCTCGATCCCGACGGCCTTCGGGTCGAGCTCGTGTCCGGCGGCTAGCGGTCTCAGCCGCTCGCGTCCGGGCTGCCGTTGTCCCACAGCTCGGGCTCGAGGCCGGCGTCGAGGACCACCTGGCGTGCCGCGTCGTGCTGCTCGGCCGTCACGACGAGGAGCATGCCGCCCGGGTTCATGCCCTCGCGCGCGATCGCCGCTGCGAGGCGTTCCAGCGGCTGGAGCTGCACACCCTCGACGCCGCGCGAGCGATAGCTGTCGGCGACGACGACGAGCGTGCCGGCCCGTCCCCGGACGAGGCCGGTGAGCGCGACGTAGTGACCCGCGCGCCAGCGCGCCGCCGGACCGGCGTCGACCTCGCCGCGCTCGAGGTAGGCGTCGTATTGCGCGGGCGAGGCAGCGGGATCCCAGAGCAGCCCGGTGTGGAGGTTCGCGATGAGCGCGACGGGGCCCGGCGCCTCCGTGAGCGCCTCGAGGAGCGCGCCCAGGCCGGCGACGCTCGGCGCGCTGGCCGGCTGCACGGTGAGCGCGTCCTCGGAGAGCTGCTCGATGGCGCGCGCCAGGCCGCCGGGCGACGTTCCCGCGGGCGCTCCGGCGGGTGCCTCGGGCAGCGCGAGGCGGTAGTCGTCGCGCCCGCGCTCGCCC
>JBOGYT010000174.1:0-24502 GCA_050696955.1 Solirubrobacteraceae bacterium
GTACACGTGGCCGGAAGTTCTTCGTGGAATTCCCGGATGGCTGGTCGTGATCTGACGGGTCGACGGTGACCCGCCTGCGTGCTGGTGCACGTGGGCGGGCGCGGGCGACCGTCAGGCGCGACCCGGCGCCGGGAAAACCCGACGAACTTTCGGACGCGTGTACTAGCCCCTCGTCGCTTCGCGCGAGATCTTGCCGGTGTCCGTCGAGTACCGGAACCGGCTCAGCGCGTTCGCCGTCGGGCCGTGCTTGAGCATGTTGCGCAGCACGTCGCGGCCGCCGCTGGCGACGCGGGCGCGAGCCCGGGCCGCGGCCGTCGCCGACATGGTGAGGCGGCGCACGGACTTCACGTTGAGCCGGTGCTTGCTCGCGCCCACCGTGACCGTGCCGGAGTCGCCCGAGCGCAGACCGATGACGCGGCAGGCGGCGCCGTCCATGCACTCGCCATCGCTCTTCGCCGAGGCGCTGGGGCCGAGCACGAAGAGCGCCTGCTTGCCGTCGCTGAAGACGCCGAGGTACAGAACGCCGGGGTTGTCGCCGCTGCCGCCGAGGCGGGCGAGGCGCGTGATAGCCCGCTCGCTGCCTGAGCCGAAGGTGACCCGCGTGCTGTAGGCGCGACCGGTCGATCCGGAGTTCCTGACGCGGTTGATGCCGACGAGCTGAAGCTCGTACTCGACGTCGTCGACCCGGAAGTACTGACGGTCGCCGGCCTCCATGTCGACCGACACGCAGGCGTCGCCACGCGTCTTGCACTCGCCGTCGCCGGTGGTCTCGCCACCGTTGGAGACGATGATGAAGCGTCCGACGCTCTTGTTCTTCAGCGCGCCCGCGAACATCACGATCGAGTCGCCCGAGGAGGGCAGCTCGCTGAGCGGCGCGAGGTTCGTGATCCGCTTGAGCTTGCCGTTGCGCTTGCCGAAGCGCACGTCGGCCACCTTCGTCAAGTCGTAGACGCTCGGCCCGGCCTCGTCGACCGTCGAGCCATCCTTGTCCTGGCTACCGTCGGTCGTGCCCGGGTCCGCGGTCGTGCCACCGGTGGTGCCGCCCCCCGTGCCGCCCGTCGTGCCGCCGGTCGTGCCGCTGACGACGGTGTTGCTCGCGCCCGTCGAATCCGGGTCGACCACGGGCTTGCGGCGGAAAGGATCGACGACCTTGCCCGCGCGCTTGCGCACGGACGGCGGCGGGAGAAGCTCCACGGCCGATGAGGTGGCGGTGGCGCCGGCCGGCGCGATCGGCGTGCTCGAATCGCCGCTGCCGGCGTCGCTGCCGCCGCCCATGACGAGGGGGATCGCGACGATCGCGACCACCATCAGGAGGGCGAACGGCCACAGCCGCTTGTCGACCAGATCGCGGATGATGTTGCGGGCGAAGCTCATTTCGTCACCTGGGTGGCCGTGGACGGAGTGGGGTCGGCGGTCGGCTGACCGGTGCCGGGAAGCTGATCGGGGATCGGGGCCACGTACGCGCGGGCCACGATCTCGACGCTGACCTGCGGGAACTTCTTGCGGCCGGCGGTGAGCTTCACGCTGTCGAGCGTCAACAGGCGGCCCTTGATCTTGACCGTCTGACCCTTGAGCAGCGAGAAACGGTCGACCGATCGCAGGAGCTCGTGCAGCTTGAAGAAGCTGCCCTCGAACTTGAACTTGAACGGCACCGAGGTGATGCCCGCGGGCGTCGTCGCCGCCGCCTTGGCGTCCTTGGGGGCCGTCGGCTCGGCGGCCGCCTGCTGGGGCTGCGCCTCGACGGTCACCGCACGGAAGTCGACCTTCGCCTTGCGGGCGGCGCTCTCCAGCTGGTAGACGAGCGAGGGAACGTCGGCCTGCGGCGGCGTCGCCTTGCCGAGCCGGGCGACCGTCGCGTAGTCACGACCGTAGCTCGAGCGGGCCTTCTCGGCCTCCGCTGCCTTGGTGTTCGCCGCGTCGCGGCGCTTCTCGGCGGAGGTGACCTTGGCACCGAGGCTCGAGGCCTCTTCGCGCTTGGGAGCAAGAACGGCGAACCACAGCGCCGCCATCACGCCGGCGACGGCCAGGATTCCAAGAACGAGTCGATCGCGCGTTTTCATCCTGACTCAACCTTTTGCGGTGGTGTTCTGGTCGCCGCTGGGGGTGGACGCGGCCGGATCGGAGCTGCTCGAGGTCGCCGGAGCCGCCGCGGGGATCTGGCCCGTGGAGTCGACGGTTGCCTTCGGCTCGCCGGGCACGCCGAAGCTGATCGCGATCGTGAAGGCGGGATCGCTGGACTTGTTCGCCGGGCAGTCATCGTCGCCGCCTTCGTCGGGCTTCGCCGACGTCATGAGCTCGACCGAGCGGACGCCGTCGACCGCGCGAAGGCGCGCCATGAGCCGTGCGACGTTCGCCTGGCTGTGCGTGCAGCCCTTCATCTCGAAGCGCGGCGCGGGCGCGGCGCTCGTCGTCGGGCCCGGGGCCGCGACGCTGGCGCCGGAGGTGCCGTCGAGGGCGCTCAGCCAGACGTCGTTGGGCACGACGCGCGAGATCTCGCGCAGGCCGTGGGCCCAGTCGAAGCGGGTGGCCGACAGCGAGGTGACGGTCGCCTTGCGGTTGCGCGCGAGCTCGGCGAACGCGATGTAGGGCGCGGCTGCCTGCGCACGCTGCTCGGCGGCCTGCGCCTCGGCGTTGGCCTTCCCCAGCTTGGCGGTGCGGCTGTCGATCTGGTTGTTCGTCACGGTCCACAGCGCCGCGAACACGACGAGCGCGCCGAGCACGGCGAGGACCGCGTAGCCGCCGATCGAAGACGACGAGCCGGTCGGGCGCGACCCGCCGCCCCAGCCGGCCTCGTTGGGCATCAAGTTGACGGCTCTCATGACGTCATCTCCGCGACGGCGAGTCCGGCTGCGACGGTCATTCCGGCAAGCTCCGATGGCTTGGCGACGTCCTTGGCCGCCGCCACGCTGCGCGTCTCCACCGGCATCCCGAGCTCGCCGGCGAGCGCCTCGGCGAAGCCGGGGATCGCCACGGCGGCGCCGGTGAGCACGGCGCGCTCAACATCGGCGCCGGAGACGGTCTGGGTCTGGTGGAACTCGAGCGACGCCCGGACCTCCGAGGCAAGGCGGCGGGTGCCCTCGATCAGCACGGTGCGCGCGTCGGACACGATCTCCGGATCGCCGTCGACGTCGACGAGGTCGTGCTCGAAGCCCACGTGACGCAGCCACATGCGCGCGTGCTCGAGGGTGAGCGAGCGGCGCTCGGCCAGCTCGATCGCCATGCCCTCGAGGCCGGCGCCCGTGACACGGGTGAAGAGGCAGTTGCCGTCGAGCACCACGGCGAGGTTCGCCAGGCCGCCAACCGAGAGGTACAGGGCGGAGTCCGGACGCCCGCCGCCGAGGACGCGGATCATGGCGAAGGCGGAGAGATCGACGCCGCGGGGCTTGAGCCCGGCGGCGACGGCGGCGGCGAGCACGGCCTCGACCATCTCCTTGCGCGCGGCGACGAGCACGACGCGCTGGCGCGGCCCGTTGGCGGTGTCGACGATTCCGATCGGCTCGTAGTCGAGCACCGCGGACTCCATCGGCATCGGCAGCTCGTCGGAGGCGATCTGCCGGACGACGGCGTCGATCTGCGCCGGATCGGTCACCGGCGGAACGTCCACCGTGCGAACGACGATCTTCGCGTTTGCGACGCCGATACGGACGTCCTTGCGCAGGCCCTTGTTCTGCTCCCAGAGCTGCTTGAGCGCCGCCGCGACGGCGTCGACGTCGACGACCTCGCCGTCGCGCACGATGCCGACCGCAAGATCGGCCGTGGCGACGCGCTCCAGCCGCACGTTGCCATTGACGCTGACCTCGGCGGCGGTGACGCGACCCGGCTCGATATCGAGTCCGACGACGGTCCGTGCGGCGGAGGTCCTACGAAGTGATAGAGCCATGATCGATGCGGTCATCGGCGCTGTGCCATCCCCCCTGAAAGAAGACCGACCCGAACCCGTCATTTGTCCACCGCGTCCAGAAGCGCCCGCGTGGAGGGCGCGGGCGGGGCTAGAAGGTGTTCAGGTACGCGTCGACGAGCGGGTCGCCGGCGAGCAGGGCGACGACGCCACCGAGGGCGAGGGAGGGCCCGAAGGGCAGCTTGCGCTTGCGCCCTTCGGCCACGCCGAGGCGCCGCATCACGACGGCGCCGACGAGCACGCCCGTGATGAGGGCGGCGAACAGGGCGACGGACACGCTGCGCCCGAGGAACAGCCCGAGCACGGCGACGAGCTTGACGTCGCCGAAGCCCATGCCACCCGGTTTGACGTACCAGGCGACGAAGAAGAAGGCCCCGGCCGCAGCCGCGGCGATGACCCGCTCGAGCTCGCCGCCGGGATCGAGCGCGGTGCCGAGCACGAGCGCCAGCACGGCGGCCGGCGCCGTCAACCGGTCGGGCAGCGTCTGGGTCTCGAGGTCGATGAGCGTCAGCGGCACGAGGAACGCGACGAGCACGATCCCGAGCACCATCCGCGGGACGTCGTCGAAGTGGACCGCGACGACCGCCGCGAACAGCACCGCGGTCAGCGCCTCGACGAGCGGGTAGCGCGCCGAGATCGGCTCGCCGCAGTCGCGGCAGCGTCCGCGCAGCAGCAGCCAGGAGATGACCGGCAGGTTGTCGTACGGCCGTACCGGGTGCTCGCAGCTCGGGCAGCGCGAGCCCGGGCTGACGAGCGACTCCCGGCGCGGCAGCCGGTACGCGACGACGTTCAGGAACGACCCGATGAGGACGCCGAACAGCGCGGCCGGAAGCAGGGCGACGGGCATGGACATGTCCTCCGGAGTCTCGCTGAGCGCCGGGCGGCCGGTCAGCTGCCCGGCGGCAGCTCACGCCACGTGTTCTGCACGAGGCCGGCGGTGCCGTAGGACTCCAGGCCGTTGAAGACGTTGGGGTTGTACGTGATGTTCGGATCGGCGTTGGAGCCGATCTCGAGCTTGCCCTGCCCGTCGACCGATACAGCGCCGTAGACGGAGAAGCCGCCGTTGATCTCCAGCACCGGACCGTTGTCGGCGCCGAGGCCACCACTGCCGTCGGAGTCGTTGGCCATGTAGATCAGGCCGACGAACGTCGCATTGCCCGTGAGCTTCGCCGTTCCTTTGTGCCAGATGAGGATCCCGGGCGAGCTGACGTTGTTGATGCACTGGCCGCTGAGCGGAGCCTGGCACGGTTTTGTGATCAGCGAGCTCGCCCCCTTGTAGTCCGTGCAGTCGTTGACCCACACGATCGCGCCCGCGAGGTCGTCCCCCGGACAGCCGGAGAAGAACTTCCCGTCGGCGATCGCGCGTTGCTTGAGCCGCTCGAGGGTCGTCGGGCTCAGCGCGTTGGAGCCGCTCGCGGGCAGCTGCACGAACGACGGGTTGCTGATCTGCCCGGATTCGTAGCCCGCGCACGACGACAAGTGGTAGTCGCAGCGCACAGCGATCTGCGAGCCGCCGTTGTCGACGATCGGCCGGCCACCGTGGTTGCCGTTGTTGGAGATGTGGAGGCTCCCCGCGGTGATGGCGGTTCGCGGGAAGTTCTCCTTGAACGTCTCGAGCTTCAGCAGCGCGACCGTCGAGCGCGGCCGGCCGCGCACGAGCGCGCGCACCTGCACCCACAGCTGCCGGTCGTTGTTGGCATCGAGCGTGCACGGCGTCACCGGGCAGCCGCTCTGAGCGAGGTCGGCCTTGGCGGGGTCGTAATCGGTCGTCAGCGTCCCGCCGTTGTCGCGCACCATCGTGACCCAGCTCGAGTCGGCCTTGAAGTCGACGGCGTTGAAGTTCGCGCGCCCGGGGACGGTGCTGTTCGCGGTCGCCAGCGTGTCGCGGTCGGGGCACTTCGTCACGGTCGCCGCCGCCGAGGTGCAGCTCGACGGAAAGGCGCCGCCGGCGCCGGCGCTGGCCGAGGGCCAGTTGCGTGCGAGCACGAACGCCTGCCCGTAGAGCGCGCCCTCGTTGAGGTTCAGCGAGGACTCGCGCGTGCGCTGCTTGCCCGACTCGCGCTGCTGCTGGTCGACGAGGGCCATCAGCGACAGGCCGAAGATGAGCATGATCGACATGAGCACGATCGCCGTGACGACGGTCGAGCCCTGCTCGTCGCGGACGCGCCTCATGGGATGGTCACCGAGATGGGGCCGGCGACGGCCGTCAGGCAGCCGGCGTCGATGACGCGCAGGCGGATGTGCTGCGTGCCGGTGTCCTCTGGCGGGAAGCGATAGCTCAAGGTGACTCCTTCTCCGATCGTGCCCTGGTCGGCGGGACCGGGCGGGCTTGCGCAGGTCGGCGCCGGCAGCGTGCCGTTGCCCTTGAACCACTGGTAGATGAGCGTGCGCCCCTCGGGATCGTCGGACGCGGCCCCGTTGAAGAGCACCGTCCGCGGCGCGACGGTCGACGGCGGCGCGATCGTCGCGGTCGGCGGCTCGTTCTGGTTGCGCAGGTACACGGCCGAGCTCATCCGCGCCTCCGCGGGCGGCCGCGTCGCGCTGTTGACATCGACGAAGAGCTCCACGTGCGTGGACAGCACGCGCGGATACAGCGCGCTGGACGAGGTGCACGACTGGCCAACGGGGGTGCGGGTCGAGCAGCCGTAGCTGAAGACGCCGCGCGCGGCGCCGTCGACACGGTTGACGACGTGATCGGCGACGACCTGATCCGTCGCCCATCCGGAGCCCGGACAGCCGCTCGTCATGCCCGCCGTCACCGGCGCCGTGGACGCGGCGGTCTGGAACCACAGCTTGTCGTTGGCTCCCCCGGCCGACGGCGCGAGGCAGTAGCGGACGCGGCGCTTGACCGGATCCGACGTCAGGAAGATGAGGTCGTACTCCTGTGCGAGATCGATCGACGATCCGGCGGCGGTGGGGTTCGCGAGGTTGCGCATCTGCGTGGCGACGCGGTCGACCGCCAGGCGCGCGCTGTCGAGCGACTCGTCCGCCTTGCGCGTGCGGGCGTCGTTGTTGAGGAACACGTTCCAGGTCGTGAGCGTGGCGCCGAGCACGATGAGGCTGAGCACCATGGCGATCAGCACCTCGACGAGCGTGAAGCCAGCGTCTGCACGGACGCGGCTCATGGTGAGTCCACCGGTCCGATCGGATCGGACTCGTTGTAGCTGTCGTCGACCGCGGTGACCCAGTACGTGTGCACGGTGGTCGTGCCCGGCCTGGGGTCGACGTACGTCGGCGAGGCGGACTCGGTGAAGTCGTAGCGGTCAGCGAGCCCCGTCCCGCTGTCGCGGTAGATGCGGTAGAAGAGGATCGTTCCGTCGCTGTCGGTGGCGGGCGGGTCCCAGTCGAGCTTGGGCAGGTTGCCGTTCGTCAGCGACGCGGTGAGCGCCGTGCCGCCGGGGAACGTCGGCCGCGCGCTGGATACGGCGGGAGCCGTGAAGTGCGCCGATGCCGTGCCCTCGCGCTTGTTGGCGTTCGGGTCGCGATCGACCGCCGTGACGTAGTACTCGGCGGCTGCGGCTGCAGGGCTCTCGTCGGTGCAGAAGGTCTGGCTGATCTCGGTGTTGCCGCTCGTCGGGCAGACGCGCTTGTCGGGGCCCCCGGCCGGGTCGATCCGGTAGACGCGATAGCCGATGACGTCGCGCTCGAGGTTCGGCGCCCACTTGAGCTCCACGACGTCGCCTGCGGCGTAGTGGCTGTTGCGCCCGCCGGTCAGCGACTTCGGCGCGACCGGCGCGGAGCGGTTGACGACGACGGTGACCGGCCGCACGTCGCCGGGGATGCCGACGCTGTCGAAGGGCTGCGCCGTGACCTGGTAGGTGCCGTCGCGGACGTACGGGCTGATCGGATCCAGCGGCGCGCCGAGCTCCCACCGCACCGCCCACGTCGTTGGCCCGCCGGTGGCGTCTCCCTGGGACACGGCATCGTCGGCCTGCCACCGAACGGACGCCGCGTAGCTCGTCCTGACCGTGAAGTCGACGCGCGTCGCGACGGGAGCGGCGTCGGTGATCGTCTTGCTGGGGACGGTCTCGCCGTTCGGCAGGAAGCTCACGATCCGCGGTCCGAAGCCGCCGGACGGGTTGATGATCAGCGCGGTCTGCTTGAGCGACGTGGTGCTGTTGCCCAGCGACCAGGTGATCGTGACGTCCACGCGCCGGAAGTCATCGGCGTTGATGTCGGTGGCGGGCGAGACCACCGGCGTGCTGGCACAGTGCGAGCTGTCGTGCGTGGCGGCGACGCTGTCCTTGGCGTCGTCGTACGTGCAGGCCTGCACCTCCAGCGTGTAGGTCTTCTTGCCGCGCACGACGGTCCAGGCGGGCGTCGACGGGGTCGAGTCGGCCAGGCCGGCCTTGGCCTGCAGCGCCGGCGCGACGCCGGCGGCGGTGAGCGCGTCGTAGTCCACGACGCGCGCGTTCTCGATGACCTCGCGCGCGAGGTTGTTGGCGTTCTCCCGGGCGCGCGTCTTGACCGTCGCGCTGTTGGCGGCATCGACGAGGGTGACCGTCCCGATGACCCCGAGCATCAAGATCATCATCGCCACCATGACCTCGACGATCGTGAACCCGTGTTCGCCGTCGATGCGCCTGTCCTTCATGCCGCGCACATCGGCGCGTCCGGGCCGATGTGCCAGCTTGCACAAGGTCGCTTAGACGTATGTGGGACGTGACGAGCGGCCCGGAAACGACGAAGGGCGGGCCCGAAGGCCCGCCCGTGTCATGCGTCTTGCGCTGTGCGACTACCAGATACCGCCGTTGCAGCCGCCGCCGGCGTCGCACGTGCGAACGTTGCCGGTGCCGCTGTGGGTGATCGTGAACGTCCGGCCTGACTTCGACTCGGCATTGACCACGTAGCCCGAAGCGGTCTCGCCCGACGCGGAGACCTCGCCCTGAGGCGGCGCGGCAAGCGCGCTGATGGTCAGGCCGGTGTCGCCGGCCGCGAGGAGCTTGGCGTTGCAGCCGACGTACGTCTCGGCGTCGGTGAAGCACGACTCCATGTGGCTGACCATGTTGCGAGCATCCGACTTCGCCGACGAGTCCTGCGCCTTGCCGCGCTGGCCGAGGAACATCGGCAGAGCGATCGCGGCGAGGATTCCGATGATCAAAACAACGACGAGGAGCTCGATCAGCGTGAAGCCCTTCTCGTCCTGTGCGCGCGTGCGCAGGTGATGCAGCATGTGATCCCTCCTGGATCTGTTTGGTCCGGTGTGCGAGAGCCTCCGGCTCGGTGCACGGGTCCGTATCGGCTGGCGCGACATCCGTTCTGCAGAAATCCCAATGCGGCTGGACACATCGGTGATGCGTCTGGAGAACGACGAAGGGCGGACCCGAAGGCCCGCCCTGTCATGCGTCTTGCGCTGCGTGACTACCAGATACCGCCGTTGCAGCCGCCGCCGGCGTCGCACGTGCGAACGTTGCCGGTGCCGCTGTGGGTGATCGTGAACGTACGGCCGGCCTTCGACTCGGCGTTGACCACGTAGCCCGAAGCGGTCTCGCCCGACGCGGAGACCTCGCCCTGAGGCGGCGCGGCAAGCGCGCTGATCTTCAGCCCCGTGTCGCCCGCCGCGAGCAGCTTGGCGTTGCAGCCGACGTACGTCTCGGCGTCGGTGAAGCAGGACTCCATGTGGCTGACCATGTTGCGAGCATCCGACTTCGCCGACGAGTCCTGCGCCTTGCCGCGCTGGCCGAGGAACGTCGGCAGAGCGATCGCGGCGAGGATGCCGATGATCAAGACAACGACGAGGAGCTCGATCAGCGTGAAGCCCTTCTCGTCCTGTGCGCGGGTGCGCAGGTGATGAAGCATGTTGATCCCTCCAGGATCCTCCTGCGGTTTACGTGAGCATCGAGCTCACGCACGTGGTGCCTCATCGGCCCGAATCCGCGCTTGCGCATGCACGGGGGATCCCGACTGGACGGATGAAGGACCCGGATACGCGAAGCTGTCGACGTGCTCCGCCGTGTCACGATCCTCTTCGCCGTCTTGCTCCTGCTCAGCGCGGTCGTCGCGATCGTCGCGCCGCGACCCGAGCCGGCCGACGATCCGACGCCCCGGACCGGCCCCGCGACGACCACGGGCGACGGTGTCACGGCGGCCGTCCGCGGGGTGCTGCCGCGTGACCAGCTCGTGCGCGCGACGGTCGGCGACGTCGTCGAGCTCAGCGTGACCGCCACCGGGCCGGACAGCGCGTCCATCGAGGAGCTCGGCCTCACCGACGGAGCCGACCGCGGCGCGCCCGCGCGATTCTCGTTCCTCGCCGACCGGCCCGGCCGCTTCGACGTGCGGCTGCTGCTCAGCGAGCAGACGGTCGGGCGGGTCGTCGTCAGTCAGCCGCGCCCGCCTCGGCGCGCCGCGCGGCCTGAGCGTCGTGGCCGGGAATCTGGACCCCGGAGCCCTCGCACCACGGGCAGGTGACCCGGGTCTGCTCCCCGCCGAGGTTGGAGATGACCTGACGGGTGCCCCGGCAGGGCGCGCAGCGCACGGGCTCGCCGCCCCCGCCTGCTGCCTTGTCGTCGCCGCTCGCCATGTGGCGGCACGCTAGAGGATCCCGTGTCCGATCGGTCGTCCGCGCCCGGACGTTTGTCCGACCTCGGGACACCGTTGCGCGATGCCGCAGCGCATGACTGCACGGGTTCGCATACGAGACCTGCACGAAGCAGCGTCTAACCGCTGGACTTGCCTGTCTGCCCCCGGCACAATGCTTGCATGCCGGAGGGTATGGATGCCAACGGGCGAAGTTCCGCGCGTGGGAGGACGCATCGCCACATGAACAGCGGATCACGGCGGAGGTCGCTCGTTGAGATGCTTGTCTGCGTTCTGCTCGTCGCGGCGCTGGCGGGTCAGCCTGCCTGGGGCGACGCCGACAAGGGCACGCCCAAGGGCGGGCATGCGCAGAGCGCTGCCGGCTCCGGCAGCGGCCCGTCCCAGGGCACCGGCAACGCGGTCAAGGCGAAGAGCGCAGGCACGGCAAAGGCCAACCGCAAGGCGAGGGCGAAGAAGGCCGCGAAGGCCAAGCGGGCACCGAAGGCCCGGGCGAAGACCAGGAAGGCACGTAAGAGCAAGAGCCGCAAGAAGTCCGGCGCGCGCCAGGCCGAGGGCACGACCGCTCCCCCACCCGAGCCACCGCCTCCGCCGCCCGAGGAGACGCCGGATCCGACGCCGACCCCCGAGAACGAGCCGCCCCCGGTCGACATCCCGGCCGCGCCGCCCGAGGTCGGTGCCGAGTCGCCGGCGCCGGCGCCGGCGACGCAAGAGGTTCCGCCCGACCCCCCGGCCGCGCCCGAAGAGACTCCCAACCCGCATGGAAAGTCGGAGACCCGCGAACCGCCCCCATCGCAGTCCGAGACGGCGGCCCCCGGAAGCACCAGCAAGAAGATCACCGATAGCCCGCAGGCCGACACCCCGCTGCCGACCGTTCCCGGGACGCCTGCGCAGACTGCGCCCGGCCAGCTGCCCTCGTCTGACGGCACGGTGAACCCGGCCGGTCAGCAGGCGCCGGGCACCACCGACGGCGGCGCGCTTCCCAGCGGCCAGGCGGGAACCACCGGCGGCACGGCGGGAACGCCGGCCAACCCGATCGTCGCCGGAACCACGCTCCTGCCGGCGGCGCAACAGCTCGTCGTGCGCAGCCGCGCCGCCGAGGCGTCGCGCCCGCAGCGCAACGCGAGCGGCGTCGGCAGCCTGCAGCAGCCCACCAGCGTCGCGGTCAACGCGCTGACCAACCTCGTCAAGGACATCCCGGCCTGGATCAAGCTGGCGCTCGCCGGCCTGGCCGCGCTCGTCCTGCTGCTCGGCGCGTACACGATCGTCGCCGCGGCGCGCACGCGCCGGCTGGAGCGCCAGCGCTCGAAGCTCATGGAGGACATCGGCCTGCTCCAGGCCGCCCTCCTGCCGGCCGTCCCCGGCCGCCTCGGCGCGCTGCTGACGACGGTCGCCTACCGGCCGGCCGACGGGCCCGCCGCCGGCGGCGACTTCTACGACGCGTTCGCCCTGTCAGACGGTCGCGTGGGCCTGCTGCTCGGCGACATCTCCGGCCACGGGCGCCAGGCGCTCGCCAAGACGACGCTCGTGCGCTTCACGGTGCGCGCGCACCTCGAGGCCGGCATGTCGCCGCGCGAGGCGCTGGCGATCTCCGGCCGCTCGCTCGACGGCCGGCTGGCCGACGACTTCTCGACGGTCATCGCCGCGATCCACGATCCGGTCAAGGGCACGCTGACCTACGCGAGCGCGGGCCATCCGCCACCGCTCGTGGCCGGGCCGCAGGCGCACGAGCCGGTCACCGCCTCCTCGGCCCCGCCGATCGGCGCAGGCTTCCCGACCGGCCAGCGCCAGACCGTGCTGCCGATGCCCGAGGGCACAACCGTCTGCGTCTACTCCGACGGCCTGCTCGAGGCCCGCATCAACGGCGACGCGCTCGGCCGCGACCGGCTCGGTCTGTGGCTGCGAGAGCTCGGTCCCGAGGCGAGCGCGAAGGCGCTGCTCGACCTCGTCGTCGAGCGCGCCGATCGCGTGCCCGACGACCTCGCCGCGTGCGTCGTGCACGCCGCGCCCGGCGCCACCGGTCCGGCCGCCCGGCTGGAGCAGCTCAAGCTCGACGTGCTCGACGTCGAGGGTCCCGAGCTCGACGGCTTCCTCAAGGCATGCGGCGTCTCGCGCGCCGACCGCGCGATCGCCGGGCGGCGCGTCTCCGAGCAGCTCGCGGTCAGCGGCGGCGTCGTCGTCGACGTCCGCATCGGCGAGCACCCCATGGTCAGCGTCGCCTCGATCGGCGATCACGCCTCGGGCGGCTCGCGGCCCGCGTCGCGCGTCCGCTGAACCCGGGTCCTCCCAGCGGCCGCTACGCCCCGTCGCCGACGGGTCCGCTGCATCTCGGCAACCTGCGCACGGCGCTGCTCGCCTGGCTGTTCGCGCGCTCGCAGGGCGCCCCGTTTTCCATGCGCGTCGAAGACCTCGACGCGGGTCGCGTGCGACCCGGGGTCGAGGACGACCAGCTCGACGACCTGCGGGCGATCGGCCTGGACTGGGACGGACCGGTCGTGCGGCAGTCCCAGCGCACGTCGCTGTACGCCGATGCGCTCGCGCGGCTGGAGCGCGAGGGGCTCGTGTACCCGTGCTACTGCACGCGCGCGGAGATCCGCGATGCGGCCTCCGCACCGCACGGGCCGCTCCCGGAGGGCGCCTACCCCGGTACCTGCCGCGAGCTGAGCGCGGCACAGCGGCGTGAGCGCGAAGCCGCGGACCGCCCGCCGGCGCTGCGGCTGCGCGCGGGCCAGACGCGCGTCGCGTTCGTCGATCGCCTCCTCTCCGACCAGCAGGGCGTGGTGGACGACATCGTCGTGCGCCGCAACGACGGCGCGTACGCCTACAACCTCGCGGTCGTCGTCGACGACGCCGCGCAGGACATCGGCGAGGTCGTGCGCGGCGCGGACCTGCTCGACACCACCGCGCGGCAGATTCATCTCGCCGGCCTGCTGGGGCTGAGCGTACCCGCGTACGCGCACGTCCCCCTCATCCTGGGCACCGACGGCAAGCGGCTGGCGAAGCGGCATGGCTCGGTGACGCTCGCCGACCGCGCGGATGCCGGTGAGTCCCCGGATGCGGTCCGCGGGCGGCTCGCCGCGTCGGTCGGACTGGCACGACCGTCCGAGATGCCGAGCATGGACGACCTGCTCGCGCGCTTCGATCCGGACGTCCTGCCGCGCGAGCCGACGGTGCTCGATCCGGACACCGACTAGCCTGCGCCGCAGGTGACCGACATCGCGAGCAACCTCGACGTCGTCGAACTGGCCGAGCTGGCACGTGCCGGCGGCCGGTTCGGCATCGACACGGAGTTCATGGGCGAGGGCCGCTACCGGACGCTGCTGTGCCTCGTCCAGGTCGCCGTGCCTGACGGCGAGGGCGGCGTCCGCATCGAGGTTCTCGACCCGCTCGACGAGGGGCTGGACCCGGCGCCGCTCGCGGCGCTGCTCGCCGATCCCGCGATCGAGATCGTCATGCACGCGGGGCGCCAGGACGTCGCGCTGCTGCGACGCGTATGGCAGACGGAGATCGCGAACCTCTTCGACACCCAGCTGGCCGCCGGCTTCGCCGGACTGCGCGCCCAGCTGAGCTACGAGGCGCTGCTGCACGAGCTGCTCGGTGTCCGCCTGAGCAAGAGCGCGAGCTTCACGCGCTGGGACGCGCGCCCGCTCTCCGGCGAGCAGGTCGAGTACGCGCGCGACGACGTCCGCCACCTGCTGCAGGCGGCGACCGCGCTGCAGGAGCGGCTCGAAGTCCGCGGCCGGCTTGGGTGGGCGCGCGAGGAGTGCGTCGCGCTTGCCGAGACGACCGACGTCCGCGATCCCGACACCGTGTTCGCGCGCCTGCCGCGCGTGAACTCGCTCGACCCCAAGCTGCGCGCGGTCGCCCGCGAGCTCGTCGAGTGGCGCGAGGACACGGCCCGCCAGCAGGATCGCCCGATTCCCTCGGTGCTGTCGGATGCCGCCCTCGTCGAGGTCGCCAAGCGCCGCCCGCGCAACACGAACCAGCTCGAGCAGATCCGTGGCATCAACGAGTCGACGCTGCGCCGCCGCGGCCGCGCGATCCTCGACGCAGTCGAGCGCGGCCGCGATCGCCCGCCGATCGCCGTCGACGGCATCCGGCCATCGCAGCCCGACACCCTCGATGCGCCGATCATCGCGCTGGCCGAGTCGCTCGTGCGCACGCGCGCGCTGGAGTGCGAGCTCGCCTACGAGCTCATCGCGGCGCGCGCCGATCTCCAGCGGATCGTGCTGGCGGTGCGCGACGGCAAGCCGCCGCCGGAGGTGCGCACGCTGCAGGGCTGGCGCCGCGAGGTCGTGGGCGACGAGCTACTCGAGCTGCTGTCGGGCCGGCGGTCGCTGACGGTCGGAGCGGACCGCCGCGTCCACGTCGTCGATCTCGAATAGCCCGGCGCGACTTGCGTCGTTCTACGGCAGAGTGCAGGAGGCGACCTTCTCGCCGTTGCGCAGCACCGCAAAGCGCAGCGACGTCTTCACCGTACTGGGAACGCGGAGAGATCTCCACAACTCGACAATGAGACGAGAACAGGGACGGTCGTAACCTCCATCGAAGCTGGACCGTTGTACGAACAGGCACCCAAGCGAGACATGCACGATCCTCGAGCGGAGGCGAACGCCCGCCTCGGCGGCGCGTACGACGCGCGGGTGCTCGAGCCGTCGCCGCCGGCGGTCGCCGGGCCTCCGTGGTTCGCCGACGATCCCGTCGACCCGGGTCCGGGGCGGCTCGGGCGTCGCGTCGTCTCCCCGGTCGCGACCGGCGACGTGTTGTGGGACGAGCTGGCGGCCGGCGATCCCGGCCTCGCCGCGTGGTGCGCCGACCGCTGGCTTGGCGCGTACATGCGACTCGCGCCGGTCCCGCCCTCCTACACGGTCACGCGGCTCGCGCTGCACCTACTCGCGGAGCGGACGATCTCGCCCGAACGCGAGCGCGCCAACGGCAAGATCGGCCTGCGCTACACGCGCGGTGGGTTCGGCACGCCGTTCTTCGGAGACGGCCGGCAGGTGCGCGTCGAGGGTGCCGAGCTCGTCGCCGTGGGCGGCGCGGGCGAGCGCCGCGAACGGCTCGACGTCGAGCCGGTGGCGGTGCACGCGCTTGCCGAGGTCTTCGGCTTCGCCACGAACGTGCTCGAGACGCTGCGCGCCGAGCTGCCTGAAGCCGCGCGGGCGGGACGGGTCCAGCTGTGGCCCGAGCACTTCGATGTCGGCCTCGATCTGCGTTCGCCGTCCGGCGAGGCGCTCGTCGCCGGCATGTCGCCGGGCGACGCCGACCACGACCGGCCCTACGTCTACGTCGTGGGCACGAAACTCGCCGAGCTGCAGTACGCATCGCTGCTGGCCGCCGAGGACCAGCGCACGGCAGCGCTCGAGTTCCTGCGGGCCGCGATCATAGGCTGACCTTTCGGCGAGCACGCACGCCCACAGCACCGCTCGCGCTCGTCATGCCGCTGCGATGCTCGCCGCCGACCCCGGCGACCTGGTCGCGCGCTTTCTTCTACACCGACGGCGCAACCGAGGCGACCGGCGACGCGGAGCGTTTCGGCCTGGAACGACTGGCGCAGGCCGCGGCGGGGCCACACGACCCGGACCGCGTCGTCCAGCGCATCGAGCGCGCCCTGGCGGACTTCCAGCGCGGCGTGCTGGCGGACGACCGCGCGCTGCTGGCGATCCAGTACGCCGGGGCGGACGTCGCGGTGGGACGGGTGCGCTGAAGGCTGGCGCCGCGAGCCGTCGGGGCGTTGCGGAGCGGCCGGAGCCTGCGGCCCTAGGGTCCGTTTTCTTAGTTAGGGGTAGTCGTTGCTATCGCTGGTGATAGCACCCGCTGCTCACTCAAAAAGAGGGGGGCACCGGCCTGCGCGGCCGGGGACGACCTCCAACCGGCCGCGCTCGCCCCACGACACCCAAGGGCCACTGTGGCCGCCACGACCCCGCCGAGGGGGCGAACTTTCCCGCCGCGGACCGGCGAGGATTCCGGCGAGGTGCTGCTGGAGATGCTCGCCGGCTCGATCACGCCCGCGGCCGTCGCCGCCGGGCCGCGCGCGGTCGCGCAGACGGTCGCGCTGCTCGGCGCGATCGGCGATCGCACCATCGCCGACCTGCGTGCCGCCGCGGCTCGCGGCCGAGACGCGCCCTGACTGACCCGCGCGTGATCAGGTCCGCGGCAGGACGACGCTGCGCACCGCGTCGCGCAGCTCCTCGGGCTTGTGCGCCTTCGTCGTCCAGCCGTCCGCGCCGAGCCGCTCCGCTTCGGCCTGCAAGCGGAACGGGGGCAGGTTCGAGATGAGCACGATCGCCGTGCCGGGGGACTGCTCGCGCAGCTGCCTGACGAGCTCCGCCGGCTCGGGGACGTCGGGCAGGACGAGGTCGAGCAGCAGCACGTCGGGCTGGTGAGCGCTCAGCTCGCCGAGCGCGCCCTGCCCGGTGCTCGTGGACGACACGACCGAGATGTCGCCCTCCTCCTCGAGGACGTGGCGCAGGAAGAGCTTGACGGCGCGGGCGTCGTCGCAGACCGCGACGCGAATGACGTCGCTCATCGCGAGCACCCAGGTTCCGGATCCACCGCGAGCATGGTCGAGCAATGACTCGATGTCACGTCTTCAGCCCTGTCTCACGCAGGAACTCCGCCGCCACCTCGCGCGGGGTGCGCTTGTCGATGTCGACCGCCGCGTTCATCTTCCGCATCGCGGTCGTCGTCAGCTTCGCGCTCACCGCGTCGATCGTGGCTTGGAGCCGCGAGCCGTGCGTGCTCAGCGCCCTGCGGCTGATCACCGGCGCGACGTGGTTCTTGGCGAAGACGCGCTTCGGATCGAGGAGCAGCTCGTAGTCGCGGTCGGCGAGCTGCCCGTCGGTGGTGTTGACGCGTGCGAGGTCGATGCGGTCGGCGTCGAGCGCGGCGTACTGGTCGGGGATCTTCATCCGTTCGAGCCGCAGGTTCTTCTTCGTCAGCCCGTAGCGCTCCCCGAGTCCGATCAGGCCCTCGAAGCGGGTGCGGAACTCCGCGGGCGCGCCGAGCTTCACCGCGCGCATGCGACGCAGGTCGCCGATCCCGCGCAGCCGGTGGCGCCGCGCGAACCGCGGCTTGACCGCGATCGCGTTCGAGTCGAAGAACGGCGTCTGCGCGAGGAGCGTGAACCCGCTGCCCTCCTCGAACGTCTTCGCGGCTCGATACGCCGCCGCGGCGCTGCGCGGGCGCTGGCGGACGTTGGCGACCTCCGACAGCAGCAGGTCGATGTACTCGGGGTACATGTCCAGCGCGCCGCCCACGAGCGCCTGGTGGATGATCTCCGAGCTGCCGACGTCGCCCTTGAGCTCGACGTCGAAGCCGTTGGCCTCGAGCGTCTGCTTGTACAGCTCGCCGAGGATGTACTGCTCGGTGAAGTTCTTCGTCCCGATGCGCACCGGCGGCGTCTGGGACCTCTCGGTGGTCTGCGTCTTGTCCTCGTCGCCGCCGCAGCCGGCCAGCACGAACGCGAACATGAGGACGGCGGCGAGCGCCGCCCGTCGCAGGCTCATCCCGGTGCGCTCCCGGCACCGACGCGCGGCGCGGCGACGTCCGGCGCGTCCGGCGCGGCGCGATCGCCCCCCGGCAGGGTGAAGTAGAAGGTGCTGCCCTCGCCGGGCCGGGTCGAGACCCAGATCTTGCCGCCGTGCTGGTCGATGATGCGCTCGCAGACGGCCAGCCCGATACCGGTACCCGGGTAGTCCTCCTCCCCGTGCAGGCGCTGGAACGGCTCGAAGATGCGTTCGGATTGGTCGGGCTTCATGCCGATCCCGTTGTCGCTGACCGAAAAGCGCCACTGCCCATTGTCTCGCTCCGCCCCGATGGTCACCTCAGGAGTGTGCTCGCCGGCGAACTTGATTGCGTTGCCGACGAGGTTCTGAAAGACGCGGCACAGGTTGGCACGATCGGCAAGGACGACGGGCAGCGAGCCGGCGTGCACGCGCGCCCCGCTCTCCTCGATCGCCCCGGCGAGGTTCTCCAGCGCCTGCTCGACGACACGTGTCGCCGGCACGCGCTCGACGCTCAGCCGCCCGCGCCCCGCGCGTGAGTACTCGAGCAGGTCGCGGATGAGCGCCCGCGCCTGACCGGTGGCGTGGCGGATGCCGTCGACGAGCGCCGGTCCGTCCTTGGGGTCCTCGGCGCCGTGGCGGCGCTCGAGCAGCTCCGCGTACATCGAGATCGTCGTCAGCGGCGCCTGGAGGTCGTGGGACGTGACCGACGCGAACTGCTCGAGCTCGGCGTTGGAGCGGGTGAGCTCGGCGTTGGAGAGCTCGAGCTCGGTGCGGCTGCGCTGCAGGGAATCGGCCATCGAGTTGAAGCTGCGCGCCAGGTCGCCCAGCTCGTCCAGGCGCTGCGCGGGCACGCGGGTCGCCAGCTCCCCGTCGGCCAGCCTGCCGGTCGCCTCCGCGACCCTGAGCACCGGGCGCACGACCGACCGGCGCAGGTACAGCGTGAAGCCCAGCGCGATCGCCAGCACGAGCCCGACGCCGCCGATCCCGAAGGCGATCGCCGACGACGAGCGCGCTTCGGCGCGGTCCTCGCGCGAGGCGATGACGGCCCGCTCGCGCACGAACAGACGCTCGAACTCCCGCCGGATCGCGTCGATCCGCGTCCGTCCCGCGCTGTCCTCGACCATCTGGCTGCGCGCGTCCTCGATGTCGAACCGCGCGGTGCTGATCAGCGGACGCGCCCACAGCCGCGCGTAGTCGTCGATCAGGACGCCGATCGCGCGCACCCGCCGCTGCTGACCCGGATCGTCGGAGACGAGTCGCGAGAGATTCTCGGTCCGCATCGCATAGTTGGCCAGCGCGGCGTTGGCCGGGGCCAGATGGCGCTCGTTGCGGCTGTCGGTATAGCGGCTGATGCTGTTCTCGATGTCGACCAGCGTCGTCTCGAGCTGGTTGCCGAGACTCAGTGCCTGCTGGGAGCGAAACGCCGTCCGGGCGGCGTCTCGCTGGCCCATGATCGCGACGATCAGGACCAACAGGGCGGTGGCGAGAAGCGTTGCGGCGGCGGCGCTGAGCGCCACCACCTTCGTGGTGATCCGTGTCCTGAATTTATGTCCCAGCACGCGCCGTTCGCCCCCTCGGGGCCCGGGAAACTGTACCCGGGCCCCGAGCGGTGGCGAAGGGGAGTTACGTCTCCAGCGACGGCTCGTGAACGATCCGCGGCATCCGCTCCAGCTTGCGCGGCAGATACCAGTTCCAATCACCCAGGAGCTTCATCGTCGCGGGCAGCAGGACCGCCCGCACGATGGTCGCGTCGATCAGGACGGCGACCGCGAGGCCGACGCCCATCTGCTTGAACTCGACGGCGGTCAGCGTCGCGAAGATCGCGAACACCGCCACCATCACGACGGCCGCGCTCGTGACGACGCCGGCCGTCGACTTGATGCCGTGCGAGACGGCGTCCTCGGTCTTCATCCCGCCGTCGAACGCCTCGCGGATGCGGCTGAGGATGAACACGTGGTAGTCCATCGACAGCCCGAACAGCACCACGAACAGAAACAGCGGTAGCCAGGACGTGATCGCGCCTGTCGACTCGAAGTTGAGCAGGCTCTCGCCGTGCCCGTCCTGGAAGAGGTAGACGAGCACGCCGTACGCGGCGCCGACCGACAGCAGGTTCAGCACGATCGCCTTGATCGGGATCACGATCGAGCGGAACGTGACGAGCAGCAGGATGAACGCCATCGACAGCACGAAGGCGAACACGATCGGCGCGTTGCTCTTCATGAGGTCGTTGAAGTCCCGGCTCTGCGCCGTCGTGCCGCTGACGTTCGCCTCGACGCCGTCGACCTGACCGACCGTCGCCGGGATGATCTCGTCGCGCAGCGTCGTCAGCGCCTCCTCGGACCGCGCGTCGCTGCCGTCGCCGACCATCGGCATGAGGATCCGCGCGACGTGGTTGTCGGGGCTCACGTCGATGCTGACCGGCTCGCGCACCTGGCCGGTGGCGAGCGCGTCGGCGCGCAGCTTGGCGATCGCTTCACGCACCGCCGGAGCCGTCACGTCATCGGCCTCCACGGCGATGATCGCCGGCAGCGGGGCACCCGGGAACGCCGCTTCGATGCGGTCGAACGTCTGCATCACGGGCAGGCTGCGCGGCAGCGTGTCCGTTCCCGGCACACCCGTCTTCAGCGACAGCGCGGGGAACGCGAGCACGAGCAGCAGCCCGGCCGCCAGCGCCGCGGAGATCTTCGGCCGCCGCAGGACGCGGTCGAGGATGGCGCCCCAGAAGCGCGACTCGCCACCGGCTGCACCGGGCGAGCGCAGGCGATGCAGGAACGGGATGCGTCCCTTCTCGACGTGGTCGCCGAGCTTGGACAGCAGCGCCGGCAGCACCGTCACCGATCCGATCATGGCCACGGCGACGACGACGATCGTGCCCATCGCGAACGACGAGAACGTCTGGCTGCCGGTGAAGAACATCCCGGCCATCGCCACCATCACGGTGAAGCCGGAGATGAGCACCGCCCGGCCGGACGTCGCCGCGGCGGCCTCGAGCGCCTCCTCTGGGCTGCGGCCCTTGACGCGTTCCTCGCGTTCGCGGCGCAGATAGAACAGCGCGTAGTCCACGCCGACCGCGAGGCCGATCAGCAGGATCACCGACGAGATCGACTCGTCGACGGGCACCGCCTGGCTGAGCAGCGAGACGAGCCCGATCGTGCTGGCGACGGCGGACAGCGCGAGCAGCAGCGGGATGCCGGCCGCGACGAGCGAGCCGAACGCCACGATGAGGATGATCAGCGTGATCGGCAGCGACAGCGTTTCCGCCTTCTGGAAGTCGTCCTCGAACTGCTCGCTCAGCGCCTTGCCGGCGCTGGCGTCGCCGAACTCCTCGATGCGCAGGTCCGAATGGGCCTTCTGTGCTGCCGCGACGGCGGCCAGCGGCGCCTCGACGCGCGTCTCGGTGTCGTCGAACTCGCCGGCGATCTGGAAGTCGATGAGCGCGGAGCGGCCGTCCCTGGAGATCTGGTTCGCGTTGCCGGCCGCGTACGGGCTCTCGATCTTGCTGACGTGCTCGACGCCCGAGAGGCGCTTCTCGACGTCGCGGACGGCGGCCCGGAAGCTCGAATCCCGCGCGCTGCCCGAGGTCGTTTGAACGAGCACGCTCTCTTCGGCATGGCGCGGGTAATGATCGAAGATCGCCTTGTCGGCGCGGCCGGACTCGCCGGGGCCGTTCTCTTCCCACTGGAAGGTGTTCATGCCGGCGGCGCCGCCGGCCATGGCGGCGACGATGACGAACGCCAGCCAGCCGAAGATGGCCTTCTTGCGGTGCCGGGCGCTCCAGCGGCCAGCACGTGCTGCGAAGTTTCTGCGTTGCATACAGATCGCCTCCTCGGGGTCAGGACGCTTGGGGTGGATGAACGCAAGCGTTTCAGCGCCAAAGGAGCCGGCACAGGGGGACAGCAGGCGTCTGATGGTTCGGTTGCCCGCACCGGGGGTACCTGCCAGCCGTATTGCGACTGTGGCGACGTGTGTCGAACATCACACTATGTCCCGCACCGTCCTGATCGTCGACGACCACGCCGCCTTCCGCACGTCGGCGCGCGCGTTGCTCGAGGCGGACGGCTGGGACGTTGTGGGCGAGGCATCCGACGGCACCTCCGGCGTCGCGGCGGCGCGGGAGCTCCGTCCGGACGTCGTGCTGCTCGACGTGCGCTTGCCCGATGCCGACGGTTTCGACTGCGCCGCGCTGCTGACATCGAACGGCTACCGGCCCGCCGTCGTCATCACGTCGAGCTCCGACGATCCGCTCTACCCCGACCGCGCGACGCAGTGCGGCGCGTGCGGCTTCCTCGCCAAGCACGACGTGTGCGGCGCGGCCCTGGACCGCCTGATCAGGTAATTCCCGCACGGACGACCGGCGGGAGTGCGACATTACGCGCATGCGCGTCGTGATCGCCGATGACTCCGTGCTGCTGCGGGCCGGACTCGCCCGCCTGCTCGAGGACGCCGGCTTCGACGTCGTGGGGCAGGCGAGCGACGCCGAGGACCTGCTGCGCAAGGTCCGCGCGCACCATCCCGACGTCGCTGTCACGGACATCCGTATGCCGCCGACGCAGACCGACGAGGGGCTGCGCGCCGCGCAGCAGATCCGCACCGAGATGCCCGAGATCGGGCTCATGGTGCTCTCGCAGTACATCGACGAGGGCTACGCGCTGGAGCTGCTGCAAAACAGCGCCGAGGGCGTCGGCTACCTGCTCAAGGACCGCGTCGCCGACGTCGACGCGTTCGTCGACGCGCTGCGGCGCGTGCAGGCGCGCGGGTCGGTGCTCGATCCCGAGGTCGTCGCCCAGCTGCTCGGCCGCCGCCGCGCGGACGATCCGCTGGACCGGTTGACGCCGCGCGAGCGCGAGGTCCTCGCGCTCATGGCCGAGGGCCGCTCCAACCACGCCGTCGCGCGCGAGCTCGTCGTCACCGAGCGCGCGATCGAGAAGCACGTGACGAGCATCTTCTCCAAGCTCGGGCTGAGCGCGGCGCAGGACGGGCACCGGCGGGTGCTCGCGGTGCTGCAGTACCTCGACGCCTGAGCCGGCCGAGGATGTGCGAATGGAAGCGACGGCAAGCCGTGGCGCGACCCGGCGTCTCAAGGACCGCCGTCTTGATGCAACGGGATCCTGCCCGCCTTGAGCTGCGCGTTGATTTCGTCAATGTCCGGCGCGGGTGGGACGGCGAGCGTTTCACTCCTCCCGTTTGACTCGCGCAGTGTGAACTCGACGTTGCCCTGGTTCGGAGGCAGGCTGAGGACGAACGCTCCGTCCCGACCTGGCGTCAGCGCTCGCCGGTCAGGCCCCACAGCGAACTCGATGGTCTCGACGCTGCTCGCAGCAAGACCCCAGATAACGAGCGATCGCACGTCATCTGTGTACGTCGGGTCGTCAGCTTGCGCGATCACGTGGACGGCAACGGGGTCGGGACGCATCGTGCAGTCGCCTGTATCACCGATAGCGACGGCCTTACCTCTGCGATCGACGAGAGCCTCCTCCTTCGCGCGACCGAACGCCGCACACAGGCGACCGGAAGCGTTTCGGTAGGTGGCGACGCCGAGTTGGCCGCCACCGATCGTGCTCGTGCGCGCCACAATAGAGGGCTTCGATGCTGGAGCGCTATCTGGCGGCACAAGAGGCAGATCGGGGCGCATCCCCGAATCACCTTGGCTGACGGCAACGATGCTCGCGCCGAGTATGCCCGCGAGTGCCAGTGAAGCGGCCAGATAGCGCCTACTCATCTTGATCGCTCTTGCCATGCTCGCCACGGGCCGCGATCATCAGCTCGGCCAGCTGCGGCATGAGTACTGCGGCGGGCTGTGGGCGTCGTGAAAATGGGACCGAAGAAAGTACCCCTGATCGCCATCACGGATACCTACCTGATTCCAAGAGATTCCACGACACTCATCCGGGGAACCGCTGTAGGTTAGACTGAACAGAGAGCACAGCTGGCTACCGAATGTGTAGCTGGCCACGTACAAGCCGCGATCGTAATCGCCGACGCCACAATAATTGACGCCCAATATGTAGGCTCCGTAAGTCCGGCTGAAGTACGCGCCGTCCGAATCCGAACTGCCGTGAACCAGTCCGTGCGTCACGCCGTTGTATGTGTGGTAATGCGCAGCGTGGGCCTGGCCGGTCGACAGATGAACTAGGAGGGATTGGCGAAACGCTGCGGGCCAGTGATGGCGGGGGCGTCTTGGGTTGGCGGCGGGCGCCGTACCTCTCAATGGCCGAGGTCGTACCCCATGACTTCTCATGTTACACGCGCGCAAGCTGTACGAGCCGTCGAGCGCGAGGTTCAGAAGAGATACGGCATGAGCTATCCGGACGTGACGTGCAGGAAGCTGACAGCGAAGCGGCAGCGCTGCGAGTTCCACGGCCTCACTCGTCGAGACGTAACCGAGGGCAACGTCAGCGGACACTCTGGCATCGCCTACGTCACGCGCTTCCGCTACGGGATCGACGTGAGGGTCACGACCTATCATCGTGGCTTCCTTGATGACTGATACGAAGCTCGCGGACGATGCGCTTGATGACCCCGATGCGCGCCCGAAGCAGGTTCTCGATCTCGCCGACGGTGA
>JBOGYT010000175.1:0-6656 GCA_050696955.1 Solirubrobacteraceae bacterium
ATCCGCGACTGCGCCGGCTCGAGCCGGATGCGCGCGCGGCGCAGGTTGACCGTGACGCGCTTGCGCGCGCCGCGCGTCCTGACCGTGCCGCTGATCGTCACCCGGCAGTCGGTGTCGCAGCCGATGCGCACCGCCAGGGCGCGCCGCGTGAAGAGCCCCGTCGCGCGCACCTTCTTGACGGTCACGAGCGGGCCGGGCGGGCTCGGCAGCGTCGGGGTCTTCGGGCGCGGCGGATCGCCGAGCGCTCCGAGCGTCTGGCACGGGGGGGCCGCCGCGGCGAGCAGGCCGAACTGCTGGACGCGGTTGTTGTCGCGGTCGGTGACCGTCAGCAGGCCGTTGCAGTCGATGCTCACGCCGCTCGGGCGCACGAACTGGCCCGGCCCGGTCCCGCGCTCGCCGAACATCGCACGCAGGCTGCCGTCGGGGGCGAACTGCTGGATCCGGTTGTTGCCGCGGTCCGCGACCCACAGGTTCTCGGCGGCGTCGAGCGCGATGTGGGTTGGCTGCTTGAACCGGCCCGGGCTGGAGCCCGAGCCGCCGAACTGCCGGATGACGGTTCCCGCCGGGTCGTAGACCGTGATCCGGTTGCGCGCTTGCGCCACGTAGGTCCGCGCGCCGTCGGGCGAGACCGCGATGCCGCGGATGAGGCCCGTGCCCGTCCGCGCGCCGAGGTAGGTGCCGCCGGTCGTGAAGCGCGCGATGCGCTTGTTGTTCGTGTCCGCGACGTGGATCGTGCCCCCGGCGTCGATCGCCAGCGCGTAGGGGTCGAGCAGCTCCCCGGGGCCGTTGCCGATCCTGCCGATCGTGCGCTTGGGCCGCCCGGTCGCGCGATCGAAGACGAAGATCTTCGCGCGGCGCTGGTCGAGCACGTAGGCGTCGCCGGAGGCGTCGAACGCGATGTCGACCGGGCGCAGGATGATCGTCGGCCCCGGGTTCGGCGATCCCCACACCGTCGCGATCGTCCCGTTCGGATGCAGGAACTGGATCCGGCCGTTGACCGAATCGGCGACCGCCCGCATGCCGCTCGCGTCGGCGGCGACGCCGACCGGCGTGTTGAAGTTCCCCGCCGCGCGGCCGGAAGCGCCGAACGACCGCTGCAGCTTGCCGGAGCGGTTGAAGACGTCGACGCGGTCGTTGCCGGTGTTCGTCACGTAGACGAGGCCGGCCGCGTCGACGGCGATCGCGCGCGGGAACGCGAGCTTGCCGGGCGCGCTCCCGTACGAGCCCCAGCGCGCCTTGTACTTGTACCTCGGCTTCGGGCCGTAGCGGACGATGCGCTGGTTGAGGTCGTCGGCGACGAACACGCGCCCCTGCCGGTCGATCGCGACGCCGTAGGGGAACTGGAGCTGGCCGGGCTTCGGCCCCGGGCCCCGGCCGACGGTGCGGATGTACCGGCCGCCGGTGTCGAAGACCGCCAGCCGGTGGTTCTGGTCGTCGGCGACGACGAGCCGCGTTCCGTGGACGGTCAACCCGCGCGGGTACGTGAGGAACCCGGGGGGGACGATCTCGGCGCCGGCGGAGCCGTCGAACGCGAAGCGCTGCACGCGGTCGTTGGCGCTGTCGGAGACGAACAGGAAGTTCCCGCCCACGGCGAGTCCGCCACCGGCACCCGACGTGTTGCCGTTGCCGGCGCCGAAATGAAACTCGCCGACCGTCCGGCCCTGATCGCCGAAGGCGTTGAGGAGCCGGCCGCCCGCGTCGAAGCGGTTGATCCGGTTGGCGCGGCCGTCGGCCACGAACAGCGTGTTGTCGGGCGCCGCGACGAGCGCGCCCACCGAGCCCAGCTCGCCGGGCCTCGAGCCGGCGCTGCCGATCTCGCGCACGAACTGCCCGGCGGGGTTGAAGACCTGGACGATGTGCGACCCCTGGTCGCCCACGTAGATCGCGCCGTCGGGCCCCACCGACACGCTCTGGGGGAAGCGCAGCACGCCGCCCCCGCGCTGGCCGATCTGCGCCGACGCGCCGTACGGGCAGTTCGTCGTCGCGCCCGGACAGGCGACCGCCGGCGCGGCGGCCGGTACGGCCAGTGCAGCCAGGCACGCGCAGAGCGCGCTCGCGCGCAGCCTCCTGACGCAGCGGCGGGAAGTCGCGGCCATCACCGACACGAACACGTGTCGTGGCGAGAGTCGCGCGCTGCGCGCACCAAACATCGCCATTCAACGGACATTCGCACGATTGACGGCGCCGGGCTTGCGGATTGAGTCGCCATCAAACCGACCCACGGAAGGTGCGCCGCGTGGACACATTGACGGGCAAGCTCTCCCGCCGCGGGCCGTCGTCAACCGCGTCACCCGGTGGACGTCACCTCACGGTACGGGGCACGCGAAGACGCCCGACGCCGTGTTGTTGGACTCGTTGGTCTCGGCGACCGCCCTGCCCGAGTCCACGACCGCCGTGCGCTGACGCGACAGGTCGTCGCAGGTGAACGTCCGGGTCGCCGAGGCCCCAGCCGCCAAACCGGTGAACGAGAACGACAGTGTCACCGAATTGCTGTCGACGATGACGGCCGTGAAGGGCCCCGCCGGACCTGCGCCCTGGTTGCGGACCGTGATCGACGAGCTCGTCATGCCGACGATCAGGTCGGGCGGAGGCGGTGGCGGCGGAGGCGGCACGACGATGATCGGCGGCAGCTTGATGACCGTCGCCGGCTTGTCCGAGCTGCGCCCGAACAGCGCCCACCACGGGTGGAAGTTGTTCGACGAGTCGAGCACGTAGCCGGCGGCCGAGTAGCGCTTGGAGCTCGGCCGCGCCGGGCGTACGGCCTGGTAGTCGCCGATGCGCGCGCGCCCCTTGGCGCCCGTCGCGACGCGGACGAAGTACTCCTTGTTCGTGAGGAAGCCGACGCCCATGTTGGGGTACTTCGCCGTCCCGGCACCGGTGAAGTACGTCATCGCCACCTCGCCGGAGCTGCTCGCCGACAGCGACGGGTACGACCACGAGTGGTTGTCGTTGTAGATCGAGCGGTTGCGCGTCACGGCCATCGTGTCCGCATCGACCGTCAGCAGCTGGATGTGCGGCCACTTGAACGCGTCGGTCATCTGGCCCTTGACCCGCCGGCCCGCGGTCCAGCCGATCCACAGGTCGCCGTTGCTGCGCTGCGCCGCGCCGCCGACGCGCTGGCTGAAGCCGGCGCAGTCGAACATCGCGAGCATGTCGACGCCGTCGGGATCCTTCGCGACGCAGTTCTCCGTCGGCGGCGTCGGGAACGTGACGGCGTGGTGATAGACGTAGATCGAGCCGTCGTCCCAGTGCGTCAGCTCAAACTCGCTGTCGCTCTTGCGGCGGGCGATCCAGCCGCGCGTCTTCGTGTTCTGGAACGTCTTGAGGACGTAGTCGCCCGTCTTCTTGTAGTAGCGGAAGTTGATCGAGTTCTTCGTGGCGAGATCGGACATCGCGATCCGCACCCATGCCGCGGCGCTGGAGCGCGGGAAGTCGAACGTGAAGTACAGCGACTTCGTGCCGAGCGCCATGTCGGGATAGTCCATCCACTGCTTGTCCGCGTCGAACGTGTCCGACGTGAAGTCGAAGTACTTCCACGCGGTCGCGCCGCTCGAGACGACCTGCGCCGGGCTCGCGATCGCCAGGCGGTAGCGATTCTCCGACGTCGAGCTGCCGGTGCAGCCGGGGCTGCAGTTGTATTGGATGAGCCAGAAGAAGCGGTCGACGCCGGGGTCGTAGTGCAGCACCATGTCGCAGCAGATCCCGCCGTCGGGGTTCGTGGGGAAGATCGTCGTCGGATCGATGTAGGTGAACGACGAGCCGCCGTTCGTCGAGTAGCCGAAGTTGCGGTTGACGGAGACGAGCACGACGTTGCCGGCGCTCGCCTGGCTCGGGTCCTGCACAGAGCCGCCCCAGTTCGAGTTGCCGAGGTCGGTCTTGACGAAGACGTTGACCGGATCGTTGACGCCCAGCCGGGTGAAGGGCGAGCGCAGCGGTCGCGGCAGCGCGTTACGGGCGAGACCGTCCGAGCCGGAGGGCGCACCGGGCTTCAGGCCGGGGCGGAACGGGCCGCTGGGCAGCGGCGGCAGCTCCTCGCCCTGTTCGTTCTCGTCGGTCTTCGGTGGCGGCTTGGGCGCGGCGGGGAAGCCGCCACCCGAGGTCGTCTTCGCCCTTGCCCGCTTGTTGCGCGCCTTGATCTGGCACTTCTTTGCGCGCTTTGACCGCGCGACGGCGCGCTCCACGCGCCTGACGGCGGACTTCAGGCGCCCGGCGCGCTTGATCAGCTCGACCTTCAGCAGCCCCTTGCAGTAGCGCCTCTTGCGGAAGTCGGCGGCGGCGCGCTTGGCGAGCCGCGCGTTGCGGCGCTTCTCCTTGCCCTTGAGGACCTTCTTCGGCGCCTTGTCGATGGCCGCTCGCAGCCGCTTGACCGCCTTGGCGATCGCGCGGTCGTGCTTGGATGCGCCGAACGCCGGCTGGGCTCCCGCCACGCCGACGAGCGACACCGTGAGCGCGAGAACAAGGGTCATACGCCCGATGCGTCTGGCGTTCTGTCCGGTCGATGACATCTCTTCCCCCTCGGGTCCGCCGGTCGGGGGGATTGTCTGCTCGCTGGGAGCGCGCGTCAAGATGCATACTGCGCAACGTGCCCATCGACCGGCTCGACGCCCGCCTCATCGCGACGCTGCGCGAGTTCCCGCGTGTGGGGCTGCTCGAGGTCGCGCGCAAGCTCGGCATCGCGCGCGGCACCGTTCAGGCGCGGCTGTCGAAGCTCGAAGCCCGCGGCGTCATCACTGGTCACGGCCCCGAGATCGATCCCGAGGCGATGGGCTACGCGATCAACGCGTTCGTGCTCATCGAGCTCGCCCAGGGCGAGCTCGCCACGGCCGTGACCGCGATGGAGGCGATCCCCGAGCTGCTCGAAGCCGACGCGATCAGCGGTCCGCACGACCTCGTCTGCCGCGTCGTGGCACGCGACACCGAGCACCTCCAGGAGGTCCTCAACCGCCTGCTCGCCGAGCCGGCAATCCGCCATTGCACGAGCTACATCGTGCTCTCGCGGCAGGTCCCGCCGCGCACGTCGCCGCTCGTCGCGGCGGCGGCGGAGATGTCGTAGGTCGGGTAGCGCGGCTGGTTCCCAACTGCATCGATAAAGAACGACAGAGCGGGGCGGCGGGGGCGGCCGCGGGGGAGGGGGTTTGGGGATTGGGTTCCCCTACAGGGCACTAGATCCCCACACCCCCCAGGCTGCGTGCCTTGGTGCTCCGCCCCATGGACGCGACGGTCCCGCCCACGCGACGTCGCTCCCGCATCCCTGTACCGATGCTGCTTCGTCAGCCGCGACGGCCGTCCCGCGAAGCGGCTCGATGTTGAGCTTGACGACCTTCAGGCGGCCGGCGTACTCGTGCCCCATCTCCTTGACGACCGGGGAGATCATCCGGCACGGTCCGCACCACGGCGCCGTCTCGCGGCGCTCGGAGCCACCCGGCCCCTTGCGAATACGACCGGTATTCGCTGCGGGACCGCGCGGCCCCGAGCAACCACGATCCGGCACCCGACCCACAACTTGTTTCGGACGCTTCCTTAGCGGCCACGGATTGCCTCCACGACATCTTCGGGGCCGTCCGCGCGGGCATCGGAGGCGCGTGGAACCTCCGGCGGACGGCCCTCGAAGTGCAGGCGTCGGCGGCGGACGGACTACCCGTCGCGTGGCGGCGGCGCCTGGGGCTCCCAGCCGTCGAACGCGGCCGGGCCCTTCTCGGCGCCGGCGGCGACCATCCACTCGGTCCAGTCGTTGACGAGGTCGAGCGTCAGCGCGGTTGGCTGCGTCATGCCGACGACGAGCCACGGGCTGTTCTCGTCCATGTCCTCGCGGCGCTCGAACGCCTGCACGTCGTAGTCCGTCTCGAGCTGGAGGAAGGCGGCGAGCCGGCGCGCCTCGTCCTCGCCCGGCGCGAGGTAGAAGAACTCCAGCCGCACCGGCGTGTCCTCGTCGATCCCCTGCCGGCGCGCCTCCTCCACGGCGTCGGGGTTGTCCTCGAGCTGCAGGTCGAGGATCCGCTCGAACCACTCGCGATCGTCGGTCATCGCAGCGGACACTAGCGACGCCCGCTCAGACGAACCCCTCGTCGACGTAGCACCAGCGCCAGTCCTCCCAGCGGGAGCCGAGCGCCAGGCACTCCTCGGGGAAGGTGCTCATTCGCTGCGGCCAGCAGGGCGCGAGTGGCGCGCCGCAAGGCCGGGGGTCGACGTGCCCGGCCGCGCCCTAGCACCGAGGAGGCGGCGCTCAGCGGCCGAGCCGCGCCACGGCCGGCTGCCCGAGCTCGAGCGCCCATCAGCGCGTCGATGTCGGATGTTCCCCGCCATGCGGGGAGAACTCGACATCGGCGTCCTGCCGGCGGCGCCTCGCTCCCTCATCCTCTATCGCTGCTGTTTCGTGAACCGCCGCCGCCCCGCCACATCGCCGCCGCGATGACCACATACACCGCCGCGAAGACCCCGAACAGCGTCGCGTGGCCGGCGAGCGCCGAACCCGCGGCGTAGCCGGCGAAGACGGTCACCACGAGGACCTCGGTCGCGAGGCCGGCGAGCGACGTGACCGTCGAGCGCGCGGCGCCGTTGATCTCGTCCTGCAGCCGGGCCTCGACCACGACCTGCACCGCCTGGAACAAGCAGAACGCGGCGGCGATGAGGACGAAGCCGGCCGGCAGGCCGCTGAG
>JBOGYT010000176.1:0-6266 GCA_050696955.1 Solirubrobacteraceae bacterium
GAGGTGCGCTTTCCGCAGCTCGCGCGCGACCCCGAGCCGCTGCCGCGCCACGTGCCGGCGGCGTTCACCGTGGTCCTGCGGGCGTGCCTGCACCGCGACCCCGCGCGCCGTCCCGCGGCGGCCGAGCTCGCCGCGGCGCTCGAGCCGCTCGTGGCCGAGCTACCGCGCAAGATGCCGCTGTCAAAACGGCGGCGCTGACGCACCGCGAACGTATAGTCCGGCCCCCGGATGACCGACTCGGCCCCCCGCCCCACCGACCGCGCCGGCTTTGTCGGCCTCGGGATCATGGGCTCGCGGATGGCGGCGAACCTCGCCCGCGCCGGCCATGAGCTGACCGTCTTCAACCGCACCCGCTCGACGGCCGAGGCGTGGGTCGCCGAGCACGGCGGCACCGTCGCCGGCTCGCCCGCCGCGGTCGGCGCCGCGAGCGACGTCGTCATCAGCATGGTCGTCGACGGCGAGCAGGTCCGTGAGGTGCTGCTCGGGCCCCACGGCGTGGCGGACGGCGCCGCCGCCGGTGCGCTGTGCGTCGACATGTCGACGATCGGCCCGGACCAGACGCGAGCGATCGGCGCCGACCTCGCCGAGCGCGGGCTGCGCTTCCTCGATGCGCCCGTCTCGGGCTCCTCGCCGAAGGCCCAGGACGGCACGCTGACGATCATGGCCGGCGGCGACGCCGACGACTTCACCCGCGCCGAGCCGCTGCTTCGGATCATGGGCGAGCTCGTCGTGCACGTCGGCGAGCTCGGGCAGGGCGAGATGGTCAAGCTCATCAACAACGCCCTCGGCGCGGCGAACGCGACGGCGCTCGGCGAGGCGCTGCTCGTCGCCCAGGCCAGCGGCGTCGATCTCGACGCGCTGCAGACCGTGCTCGGCGCCTCGTCCGGCGCGTCGGTCCAGCTCGCGCTGAAGGCCGAGCCGATGCGCCGCCACGACTACACGACGCTGTTCAAGCTCGAGCACATGCTCAAGGACGTCGGGCTGTGCCTGCACGCCGGCGAGGCCGCGGGCGTGCCGTTCCCCGCCGCCGCGCATGCCCGTGACGTCCTGATCGCGGCCCAGGCGCGCGGCCACGGCGACGACGACTACGCGGCGCTCATCGAAGCGCTCGAAGGTCTCTCCGGTACGCGCCTGAAGCCGTGACAAAGGCGTCCTGCGTTACAAACAAAGAGCGCTTATTTGCAGGGAAGTTTGGTCATTTTGGGGCACTTGTGGCACAATGTCGCGCCTCCCGTCGGTCAGATCGCCTTGCGGTCTTGGACGACGGGATGCTGTCGTCTCTGTCCCGTTCCCCCGTCGTCGTCTGGTCCCCTATGCCTATTGCGTTCAAGGAGTGGGCGGTTACCGTCCGTGCGCTCGCCGAAGGCGAGCAGCTGGTCACCCTCAGGAAGGGTGGACTGCGCGAATCCGACAAGCGGTTTCGCGTCGAACACGACCGCTTCTTCCTCTATCCCACCTTCGATCATCAGCGTCATGACCTCGTGCGCGAATCGCACGTGCCGGAGCTCACGCGAGCGCTCGAGGAGGGGGTCTGGGCCGACGGCGAGCCGCCGGTGCGCCCGGGCCTCGACGGCGGCTACGGGCCGATCGCCCAGCCCGACCGCGTGCGCATCCGCGCCTGGGCCGAGCTCGCCGGGCACTTCACGATCACGGACCCCCGCTGCTTGGACGCGCTGTCGCCGTTCTACGTCTGGAGCACGGACTACGCCGAGAAGCGGCTGGAGTGGAAGCGCCACCACCCGCTGCACGTGCTGCTGCTGCGCACGTACCGCATCCCGCGCCCCGTGACCGTGCGCGTCAAGGACGAGTACGGCGGCTGCCGGTCCTGGCTCGAGCTCCAGCGCGATCTGCCCTTCGAGGGCACCCCGGTCCTCTCGGACGACGAGTTCGAGCGTGCCGCGGAAGCGATCGGCGAGATCGCCGACGGCGGCGTCCCGGCGCTCGTCTAGACGTTTCGAGCGGACCACGATGATCGGCGCGCTCGGCACGGCCGGGCGCGTCCTGGCCATCGGCATCGGCGGCGGCGGCGACGTCGTCGGCGCGCTGGCCGTCGCGCAGCTCGCGCGCCAGCTCGGGACCGAGACGATCGTCGGCGGCCTCACCTGGGAGCGCCGGCCGATCGATCCGCTGCCCGGTCCGCGCCGGCTCGAGGAGATCTCGGGCGCCCAGCCCCTGAACGACGCCGTCGCGCTCGCCGGGCCGGATGCGACTGGTCCCGGCGGCTTTCGCTTCGCCGAGTCGCACATGGCGCGCCACCTCGGCGAGCCCGTCGTGCTGCTCGACCCCAGCGGCGGTCCCGCGGCGGTGGCGCGCGGCCTGGCGGGAGCGGCGAGCGAGCTTGACTGCGACCTGCTCGTGCTCGTCGACGTCGGCGGCGACGTCCTCGCCCACGGCGACGAGCCAGGGCTCGCGAGCCCGGTCGCCGACGCGGTCTGCCTCGCCGCCGCGCCGGCGCTCGTCGACGCCGGCCTCGACGTGCAGGTCGCCGTCTTCGGCGCGGGCTGCGACGGCGAGCTGACGCCCGACGAGGTTCTCGAGCGTGTCGCCGAGGTCGCGGCGGCGGGCGGGCACGTCGGCACGTGGGGGCCCGGGCCGGCCGACCTGGAGCGCCTCGAGGCCGCGGTCGCGCAGATCCCGACGGAGGCGAGCGCGATGGCGCTGCGCTGTGCGCGCGGGGCGACCGGTCCGACGACGATTCGCGACGGTCGCAGGACGGTCCTGCTCTCGCCCGTCGGCGGGATGGTGTTCTTCTTCGACGCGTTGACGACGCTGCGCAGCGCCGCGCGCTGCGCAGCCCTCGTCGAGCACGCACCGTCGCTGGCGCAGGCGAGCGCGATCCTCACCGAGCGCGGCATCGCGTCCGAGCTGCAATACGAGCAGCAGCCGTTATCCCCGCCCCCAGATGAACGGTAGGGTCCGGCCGGGTCCACGTGTCCTCTAGCCGCAAGCTCGCCGCCGGCGCGGCCGTCGCGCTCTGCCTGCTCACCGCCGCCGCCCGGGCGCCGGCGCAGGTCCAGCCGTACCGCACGAACGACGCCGGCGGCTTCCGCGACGTGCTGCCGCCGGGCACGAACGGGCGCTCGAACGCGGTCGAGCTCGCCGCGTTTCTCGCCACCGGCCGGCGGCCGGCCCACAACGACGACCAGCGCGCGATGTACGCGCGGCTCATCCGCTCGGTGCCCGGCGTCACGGCGGACAGCATCTCCGGGCTCTTCAAGGACGCGAGCTTCGGCATCACGCCCGGTGGCCAGGCGCGCGCGTACTCGCCGATCGCCGGCCTGACGATCACGCGCGACAAGGCGTTCGGCGTCCCCCACGTCTACGGCGCGACGCGCGCCGCCGCGATGTTCGGGCTCGGCTATGTCGCCGCAGAGGACCGCCTGTTCTTCATGGACGCGCTGCGCCACGCCGGCCGCGCCCAGCTGTGCGCGTTTGCCGGCGGCGCGCCCGGCAACCGGAGGATGGACGCCGACCAGTGGCGGCTCGCGCCCTATACCGAGTCCGACCTCCAGCGCCAGGTCGACCAGCTCGACGACCTCTTCGGCGAGGACGGCCGCCGGCTCCAGCGCGACGCCACGAGCTACGTCGCCGGCGTGAACCGGTACATCAACGAGGCGAAGCTCGACGTCACCAAGCAGCCGGGCGAGTACCTCGCGCTCGGCCGCCCGCTCGGCGCCGAGCCGTGGAAGGCGACCGACATCATCGCCACGGCGTCGCTCGTCGGCGCCATCTTCGGCAAGGGCGGCGGGCAGGAGCTGACGCAGATGGAGCTGCGGCGGACGTTCATCGCGCGCTTCGGCGCGCGCCGCGGCAAGGTGCTGTGGCGCGAGTGGGCGGCGTTCGAGGATCCCGATGCGCCGACGACCGTGCGCAGGAAGGTCTTCCGCTACCAGACGCCCCCGAAGCGGGCGGCTCGCGGCGGCCTGGCGATCGCCGACCCCGGATCGGTGCGCCGGAGCCCGACCGCGGCGCGCGGGACGGGCACCGGCGCGCGGGCGCCGCGCGGCGGCGGTGGCCTCTTCTCCACGAGCATGCGAGACCAGGGCACGTCGAACGCCCTGCTCGTGTCGCGCGCGGAGTCGGCCAGCGGCCGGCCGCTGGCGGTGTTCGGCCCGCAGACGGGCTACTTCTCGCCGGAGATCCTCATGGAGCAGGACGTCCACGCGCCGACGATCGACGCCCGCGGGGCGGCGTTCCCCGGCGTCAACCTCTTCGTCCAGCTCGGCCGCGGGCGCGACTACAGCTGGAGCGCGACCTCCGCCGGACAGGACATCATCGACACGTTCGCGGTCGATCTCTGCGAGCCGGGCGGCGGCGCGCCGACGATCGACTCGATGCACTACGACTTCCGCGGCCAGTGCCTGCCGATCGAGGTCCTCGTGCGCCAGAACACGTGGACGCCGACGCTCGCCGACGCGACGCCCGCCGGAACGCAGACGCTGCGCGCCGAGCGCACGAAGCTCGGGATCGTGACGGGTCGCGCCACGATGCGGGGCACGCCGATCGCCTACACGTCGCTGCGCTCGACCTACCTGCACGAGGTCGACTCCGCGCTCGGATTCTCGGACTTCAACGACCCCGCGAAGATGCGCGACGCGCGCGACTTCCAGCGCGCCGCAGCGAAGATCGGCTACACGTTCAACTGGCTGTACGCCGACGACCGCGACATCGCGTACTTCAACTCGGGCAACAACCCGCAGCGCGCGGTGGGCGTCACGGGCCAGCTCCCGATGCCCGCCCGCCTCGAGTGGCGCGGCTTTGACCCCAACACCGGCCTGGCGGCGTACACGTCGTTCTCCAAGCACCCGCGGGCGATCAACGGCCAGCCGTTCATGACCTCGTGGAACAACAAGCAGGCGCGCGGCTATGCGAGCGCGGACTCGCACGTCCACTCGTCGGTTTACCGCTCGCAGATGCTCGACTCGGAGATCCGGGCGCGCATCGCCGGCAAGCGCAGGCTCGACCTGCCCGGGCTCGTCGACGCGATGGGCGAGGCGGCGACGACCGACCTGCGCGCGGAGATGGTGCTGCCGCTCGCGCTGCGGATCATCGGCGCGCCGCGCGACGCGCGGCTCGCCGACGCCGTCGCGAAGCTGCGCGCGTGGGTGGCGGACGGGTCGCACCGCCGCGACCTGGATGGCGAGGGGCGCTACGAGCACAGCGATGCGATCCGGATCCTCGACGCGTTCTGGCCGCGCTGGATGCGCGCGCAGTTCGAGCCGGTGCTCGGGGCGAAGCTCTTCGATCAGCTCGAGGCGGCGCACGAGCTGCACGACGATCCCAACGCCCACGGCGGCCACGTCGGCTCCTCCTACCAGAACGGCTGGTACGGCTACGCCTACAAGGACCTGCGCCGCGTGCTGGGCCTGAAGGTCCGCAAGGCGTACTCGCGGCGCTACTGCGGGCGCGGCAAGCGGACGAAGTGCCGGATCGCGCTGCGGCTCGCGCTGCTCGCCGCGCTCGACGACAAGCCATCCACGCTGTACTCCGACGGTGCCTGCGCGAAGGCCGGCCGGCCGGCCGACCAGGACTGCTACGACGCGATCGCCTTCCGCGCCACCGGCGGGATCACGCAGCCGATGATCGGCTGGCAGAACCGCCCGACCTACCAGCAGGCGGTCGAGGTGCAGGGCCACCGGCCGCGCCCGTAGCCCCCGCGGGCAGGGCGCCCGTGCGCACGTGGCGAACCTCAGGTCAGATGGCCCGGATCGAGACGAGCTCGCGCAACTTCACCGCGCGCCATGACGAGACCGACGAGGACGAGGTCGGCGGGGTTCTCGAGCTGCTCGAGGAGACGCGCGAGCGCCTCGGCCCGGCGTTCCCCGCGCTGCCCGAGGAGGTCACGGTCGTCCTGCACGACAGCCGCATCGAGCTCGACCTCGCCCAGCCGTTCCTGCCGCTCATGCGCCGCATCACGACACCGGCGGCGCGGCGCTACGTCGCGGGCTGGCCGGCGCGGCGCGAGCTGCACGTCCTCACGCCGCGGCTGCTCGCCGAGCGCGCCGCGCACGTGGACGGCTCACGCGAGATGCTCCTGCTCACGCCGGCCGCGATGTACGTGCAGCTCATCGTCGCCGAGAGCAACCCGCTCCTGCCCCCGCCGTGGAGCCCGCGCAGCACGCTGCGCGCCGCGCGCTGGGCGTGGCTCGTGGCGGGCGCGGCCCAGTGGTTCTCCGGCCAGACAGCCCACGCCCGGCCGGCGATCGCCCGCCGCCTGCGCGAGGGCCCGCGGCCGGACTTCCCACCCGGCCTGCGCGACGCCGCCC
>JBOGYT010000177.1:0-7454 GCA_050696955.1 Solirubrobacteraceae bacterium
GACCGCTCGCGGCCGCCGAGCCCGCGCACGGGCACTGGAGCGCCCAGCACGAGCAGGATCCGTTCGCGGTCTCGCTCGACGAGAAGCTCGAGCTGCTCTTCGCTGCCGAGGCCGCGCTGCGGACCGACCCGCGCATCGTCCGCTCCGAGGCCCAGTGCGCGAGCCGCCGCGCACGCAGCGCGTTTGCCTCGACCGAGGGTGCCGCCTGCACGCAGGAGCGGGTCGAGTGCGGCGCCGGGCTCGCCGTGATCGCCGTGGACGGCAGCGAGATGCAGCGGCGCTCCTACCCCGGCAGCCACGGCGGGGGCACCGAATGCGCCGGCTGGGAATACGTGCTCGGCCTCGATCTCGCCGCCAACGCGCCGCGGATCGCCAGCGAGGCGATCGAGCTGCTCAGCGCGCCGCCCTGCCCGAGCGAGCGCACGACGCTCGTCCTCCACGGCGAGCAGCTCGCGCTCCAGATCCACGAATCGATCGGTCACGCGCTCGAGCTCGATCGCATCCTGCTCTGCGAGGCCGCCTACGCCGGTTCGAGCTGGGTCGCGTCCGGAGACATCGGGACGCTGCGCTACGGCTCCGAGCATCTGAACATCACGGCGGACGCGACCGTGCCGGGCGGGCTGGGCTCCTTCGGCTGGGATGACGAGGGCGTGGCCGCGCGGCGCGCGCCGCTCATCGAGCACGGCGTCCTGCGCGCGACGCTGTCGGACCGCCAGTCGGCGGCGGCGATCGGCCTCGACGCGTCGGGCGGGTGCGCGCGTGCCGACGGCTTCTCGCGCCAGCCGATCGTCCGGATGACGAACGTCTCGATCGAGCCCGGTCACGCCGGTACGCTGGACGACCTCATCGCGGACACCGACGACGGCCTGTACATGGAGACCAACCGCTCCTGGTCGATCGACGACCGGCGGCTGCACTTCCAGTTCGCGACGGAGCTCGCCCGCGAGATCCGCGGCGGCACGCTCGGCCGCCTCCTGCGCAATCCGTCCTACGCGGGCGTCACGCCGCGGTTCTGGGGCGGACTCGATGCGGTGTGCTCGCGGCCGGCGTGGCGACTGTGGGCGGTGCTGAACTGCGGCAAGGGGGAGCCGGGGCAGACGATGCGCGTCTCGCACGGCGCCGCCCCGGCCCGCTTCCGCGACGTCGACGTGGGCGTCGCATGAACCAGCCCACGGCGCTCGAGGTTGCCGAGCGCGCGCTGGCGCTCGCCCGTTCGAGCGGCGGCGATTTTCAGGTCGGCGTCACCCACGAGCGCTCGCTGCTGTCGCGCTTCGCGCGCTCGGCGCCGACGCAGGCCACGACGATCAACAACTACTACGTCGACGTCCTGTGCGTGCGCGACGGCCACACCGCGATCGCGACGACGAACAAGCTCGACGACGATGCGCTGGGCGCGGCGGCGCGCCGCGCCGAGGCCGCGGCGCGGGCCGCCCACACCGACGGCCCCGGCACCTATCCCGGTCTCGCCGAGCCGGCCACGCCGCTGCCCCACAACGGCTTCGACGCCGAGACCACGCGGCTCGATCCCGAGCGCGCGGCGACGGCACTGACCGAGGCGTTCGCGGTCGCGGCCGAGCACGACCTCGAAGCGTTCGGCGTCTGGACCGCCGGGGTCGTCCAGACCGCGATCGCGTCGTCGTCCGGCGCGACCCTCCTCGACCACGTCACCGACGCGTTCATGAAGGTGGTCTGCCGCGATGCCGAGGGGCGCAGCGGTTACGCGACGGACGCGGCGGTCGCCGCCGGTTCGCTGGATCCGACCGGGATCGCCCGCCGCGCTGCGGCCAAGATCTCGCGCGCCGAGCTCGCCGAGCTCGGTCCCGGGACGTACCCGGTCGTGCTCGAGCCCGAGGCCGTCGGCATGCTGCTCGAGATGCTCGGGATGCTCGCGTTCAACGGCCTTGCCCACGCCGAGGGCCGGGGAGCGCTCGCCGGCCGCCTCGGCGCGCAGGTCGCGGCACCCGAGATCGACCTGTCCGATTCGCCGCGCTCCCCGCGCACGTTGCCGCGCGCGTTCGACGCCGAAGGCGTCGCGAAGGAGCCGCTGGCGCTCATCGAACGCGGCGTGGCGCGCGGAGTCGCCCACGACCGTCGCTCCGCCGTGCTGCAGCGCAACAGCGCGCGCTCCACCGGGCACGCGCTCGAGGCCGGCGGCTCGTCGTTCGGCCCGTACCCCACGAACCTCGTCCTCGGCGCCGGGGACGCCGCCGGCCCGGCCGAGCTCGCCGCGCCGATCGAGCGCGGCATCTACGTGACGCGCCTGTGGTACCTCAACCCGGTGCGCGAGAAGGAGACGCTGCTCACCGGCATGACGCGCGACGGCACGTTTCTCATCGAGGACGGCGCCATCACGCGCCCGCTGCGCGACGTGCGCTTCACCGACTCCGTCCTGCGCCTGCTGAGCGCGACCGAGGCGCTCGCGAACGAGCAGCGACTCGTCACCGAGGGCGAGTTCTACGGCCGCCGCTTCGCCAGCGGCAGCGTCTGCCCGGCGCTGCGCGCGGACGGGTTCCGGGTGACCGGCGGGACCGTCTAGCTAGCGCTAGATCTTCAGCAGCACGACCGTGTTCACGACGAACAGGATCGAGAACGCAATCGTCCAGCGGTTGAGGTTGCGCTCGACGAGCGAGCCGCCGCCGAAGGGGCCCGAACCGGTGCCGACGCCGAACGCGCCCGACAGGCCGGCGTCCTTCCCGGAGTGCATGAGGATGAGGAAGATCACGATGACCGAGAGCGCGACCTGGACGATTGAGAGGATGGTCTCCACGCCTTGAGGCTACCGCTCACGTTTGCGCCTCGTCGAGTTCGCGCAGGATTTCGGTCGCCTCCGCCCGTAGCTGGCGGTCGAGCGCGCGATGGTCCTCCTCCGACAGCTTGCCGGTCTGCAGGTCGAGTTGCGCGTCGCGGATCTCGCGGTACTTCGCGTCCCGGCGCGCCCGCAGCTCCGCGACGCGATCGGAGAGCTCGCTGCCCGCCCGCTCGGCGCCGGCGCGCAGCGGCGCGCAGACGAGCCACGCCACGACGCAGATGACGGCGAGGATGACGAGCGCCGCGCCGACGTCCACTAGTGAGCCGCGAGACAACGTTGAACGCGTAACCGCGGACGCCGATCGTCGCCATGCGGCGTCCTCAGTCGCGCCAATGGCCCTGCCATTGCACGCTCCCTGCGTCCTTGCCTGGCGACGCCGGCGCCTCGCGGTTGCACGCCCAACGTCACTCACGACCCAGCGGCCGCGAACGCCGCGACGCGCGCCTGCATCCAGTCCTGCATCGCCGGGATCGTGTGCGGGTCGATGTTGTGGCCGCCCTGATGCTCGTGGTAGGAGACGTCGAGCCCGGCCGCTTCCAGCCGCGCCCGCGCAGCGCGCGCGAAGTCGACCGGGATGACCGGGTCGCGCGCGCCGTGGGTGATGAACACGGGCAGGCCGGCGCGGCCGTCGAGCTCGGGCTCCCAGCCCTCGACGGTCGGGATGAAGCCACTCATCGCCAGGATGCCGGCGGGGGAGGGGCGGCCCGGGCCGAGCGCCGTCGCGTAGGACATGACGCAGCCCATCGAGAAGCCGCCGATGACCGTCCGCTCCCACTCGATACCGCGCTCGGCGAGCCAGCCGTCCAGGAAGCCGGTCAGCCGCGCGTAGGTCGAGTGGAACGTCGCGGGGTCCGGGAAGCCGACGCGCGGCACGTGGTACCACCAGCGCCCGCCGCCCGGTCCCGGGAGCGGAGCGCCGGGCGTCAGCCCGACGAGCCGGCGCTCGGGATCGAGGACGTCGAAGAGCGGCACGAGGTCGTGCTCGTCGGCGCCCCGGCCGTGCAGCAGGATGAGCGCGCCCTCCGGCTCGCCGGCCGGTTCGCGGACCTGGCGGACGAGGCCGTCGCTCATGCCGCGCTCGCGGCCCGCGGGTGAATCGAGCCGGCGTAGTACAGGTGGTAGACGTCCGGCCGGTCGAAGTTGACGGTCTTCTTGACGAAGCGCAGGCCGAGCACGCGGGCGTAGAAGTCGACGTTGCGCGGGGCGTCCGCGGTGATTGCCGTGATGTGATGCAGGCCTTCGAGCGAGGTCATGAAGCGATCTCCGACAACAACTAGTTGACTGTGCAACAATATATCCAAGAGTTGTTGAGCACGCAACCAGAAGCTTCTATCCTCGTAGGTATCCCATGAGCACGACCGCAAACCCCCCTCCTCTCAGGCTGTTGACCGGGCAGGAGCTGCGGGCGTGGCGCGGGTTGCTGCGCGTCCACGCCGCACTCGCGAAGGCGCTCGATGCCGAGCTCGAGGCGGCCCACGGCCTGCAGCTCAGCTCCTACGAGGTGCTCATGTACCTCGCCGACGCCGAGGACGAGCGCATGCGGATGTGCGACCTCGCGTCGTCGATCCTGCTGAGCCGCAGCGGCCTCACGCGCCTCGTCGATCGGCTCGCTCGCGACGGGCTGCTCGAGCGCGTCGCTTGCGACGACGACGCCCGGGGCGCATTCGCCAAGCTCACGCCCGCCGGCCGCGAGAAGCTGCGCGAGGCGCGAGCCACGCATCTCGCCGGCGTGCGCGTGATGTTCCTCGACCGCTTCACGCCCGAGGAGCTCGATCAGATGGGCGCCGCCTGGGACCGAGTGCTCGAGGGCGTCGGTTTCAGCTGCTGCAAACCTTGACAGAAGCCCACTTAGGTTTCGTATACTTCTGGGCAGCAGAAAACCGCACCACCAGGAGGTACTGACATGGCAATCGTCCGTTGGGACCCGACGCGTGAGCTCGACTCGCTGCAGAGCGAGATGAACCGGCTCTTCTCGAGCTTCTTCGAGCCCCCAACCCGTCCGGGCAACGGCAGCGGCACGACCGTCGCCCGCCGCTGGATCCCCGCAATGGACCTCGTCGAGACCGGCGATCACTTCGTCCTGAGGGCCGACCTTCCGGGCATGACCGAGAACGACGTGACGATCGAGCTCGAGTCCGGCGTCCTCACGATCGCCGGCGAGCGCAAGACCGAGCACGAGGACAAGCACGAGGGCTACTACCGCCTCGAGCGTGCCACCGGCTCGTTCTCCCGCGCGCTGACGCTGCCGGAGGGCATCGACCCCGAGGGCGTCGAGGCGAGCTTCGACAACGGCGTGCTCGAGGTACGGATCCCCAAGCCCGAGCAGGCCAAGCCGCGCCGCGTTCAGATCAGCGTCGGCGGCGCAGAGCCGAAGACGATCGAGCAGGAGTAATCGGGTTTCGTCCGCAGGTCATCGCAAGCGACGACCTGCGGACGACGTCACACTTCGGGGCCTTGGGCGCCCTGCACATCACCCATCGGGACCCCGGTTCGCGCGCGCGGGCCGGGGTTCTTCGTACCGCCCACGGCGACGTGCGCACGCCGGGCTTCGTCCCGCTCGCGACGAAGGCGACCGTCAAGGGCCTCGAGCCGCGCGAGGTCGCGGCGCTTGGCTACGACATCGTCCTGGGCAACACGTTTCACCTCTTCCTCGAGCCCGGCCACGAGCTGATCGCGCGCTTCGGCGGCCTGCACGACTTCATGGGCTGGCAGCGGCCGATCGTGACGGACTCCGGCGGCTTTCAGGTCTTCTCTATGGGTCACGGCACGGTCGCCGACGAGATCAAAGGCCGCGCGCCGAGGGGCGCGGACCGGATCGGCCGCGTGCTCTCGATCGAGGAGGAGGGCGTGCGCTTTCGCTCCTACCTCGACGGCTCGGAGCGATTCATGGGCCCGGAGACGTCGATGGAGGTCCAGGCGGCCTTGGGCTCCGATCTCGCGCTGGTGTTCGACGAGTGCACGCCGTTCAACGTCGATCGCGACTACACGGCACGGTCGACCGAGCGCACGCACCGCTGGCTCGACCGCTGCCTCGCGTGGCACGCCGAGCACGGGCCGGACGACCAGCTCGTGTACGGGATCATCCAGGGCGGCGTGCACGAGGACCTGCGCATCGCGTCCGCGCAGGAGGTCGCCGCCCGCCCGGTCGACGGCATCGCCGTGGGCGGATCGCTGGGAGCGCAGAAGGCGCAGATGTACGAGGTCGTGGACTGGGCCGTGGGCGCGCTCGACGAGGCCCGCCCGCGCCACCTGCTCGGCATCGGCGACGTCGACGACCTCATCCGCGGCGTCGAGCTCGGCATCGACACGTTCGACTGCGCGATGCCGACGCGGCTCGGCCGCCACGGCGTGGCGATCGTGCCGCAGCCCGAGTCGCGCTGGCGCGTCGATCTCACCGCCGCTCGCTGGAAGGAGTCCGGCGAGCCGATCATGGAGGGCTGTCCGTGCCCGGCCTGCGCGGCCGGACACCCGCGCGGCTACCTGCGCTACCTCATGCGCAACCGCGAGCTCACCGGCGTGCGGCTGCTCACGCTGCACAACCTCGCCTACGTCGCGCGGCTGATGGCCGACCTGCGCGCCGCGATCGCCGCCGGCACCCTCGCGCAGCGCGCGGCGGCGCTACGCGCGGGAGAGGCGCCGGCGGTTGTTCAGGGCGTGACCGCCGTCACGTGAACTGCACGATGACGAGCAGGTTTCCCTCGCTGGCCGCGCTCGAAGGCCTGCACCGGGCCGAGATGCACGTGGCGAGCCGCGATTGGACCGCCGCGTGGGGACCGGCCGGCGTGGCGTATCAGGTCGCCAGCCGGCCGCTGCTCCAGGGTCAGGACCGCCCATGGCTCGACGACTGGCGGCGACGTCTGCACGACGTCCGCCTGCGCGGGCTCGAGTGCCTGGCCGACGCCCGGCTCGGTCTCGGCGGGCCCACGCTGCCGCAGGCCGAGGCGTGCGGGCGCCGGCTCATCGAGCTCGCCCCGTATCGCGAGAACGGGCACCGGATCCTCATGGAGGCGCTCGAGCAGCGCGGCAACGCTGCGGAGGCACTGCCTCGTCTACGACCGCCTGCGGGTGCTCCTGCGCGACGAGCTGGGAACGGCCCCCAGCCCGACAGTGCAGAGCGTCTACCGGCGCCTGCTCGGCGGGACGCGCACGACGCCGCTTAGCTCTCCTCGGCCTGCGCGAGGATGTCCTCGCGCGACACCTTGCCGACGAGATCCGGGTGATCGGCGCGTAGGTGGCCTCGGCCTGCGCCCACAGCTCGTCGTCGTCGCGGCCCTCGATGACATAGCCGCACACGCAGTTGATCCGCTTCACGTTCGCATCGTAGGCGCCGCCGCGGGGCGCCACCAGCTACTTCGTGTTGTCGTCGACGAGCTGCTTCATCTGGTCGACGATCTCGCCCGTGCTGTTGGCGTCGATGTCGCGCAGCTGGACGTTGCCTCCACCGGCGGAGCTGCCGGCCGCGTAGGCGATCGCGCCGGCGGCGATCGCGAGAACGATGAGGATCGCGACCCAGCGGGAGGCCGCGCTCTTGCGCTGCGGCTCCTGGCGGCGGCGGGCGGGCGCGACGGGCTGCGGGTCGTAGGCGATCGGCGGCGGGCTCCGCGGAGCCTGCGGCTCGAGCCGCCGCGCGCTCGGCGTCATGCGC